>JAGQMT010000063.1 GCA_020428565.1 Candidatus Saccharimonadota bacterium
TAAATTACCCACCGAACATACCTCCAGTTATAACAACTTATGTTTATTTATTATACACCACAAAAATTCTTCTGGCACATAATATTGTAAATATATCAACGTATTTTCTGATTTTAAGCTAAAGTGTTATACTGCTAACAATCATGCAAAACACAAAAGCTTTTACGCCCCTACGAAGTGCCATACAAAACCTCTTAGAAAAAGACAGCGATGAACGAGTTGAACGCATAGAAAAGGAATTCAAGGCTGGGTTTGATGTAGTCAATCAGCATATAAATACAGTAACCGTCTTTGGGTCGGCGAGGTTTTTAGAGGACAATCAATATTACAAAAAAGCCCGAGAACTTGGCAACAAACTAGCGCAAAATGGCTTCTCGGTTGTGACTGGTGGCGGAGGTGGAATTATGGAAGCTGCCAACAGAGGAGCATACGAGATGAAAGGCACCTCTATTGGCTTCAATATTGAGTTACCACACGAACAGCAACTCAACTCTTATACTACAGAGTCTATGCCTTTTCGATATTTCTTTGCCCGCAAAGTAATGCTCGCTTATGCAGCCAGCGCCCTAGTGTGTTTTCCAGGAGGATTTGGCACACTAGACGAATTGTTTGAAGTCATAACTCTAATTCAAACTCACAAAATGCCCGCTGTACCAGTCATACTGTACGGAACTGAATTCTGGGCTCAACTTAATACCTTTATACACGATACAATGTTAGCCAAAGAAAGTGCAATTAGTCATGGCGATGAAGACCTCTATCTGATCACAGATGATGTGGACGAAATAGTAAAGATAATTCAGAATAATCTAGAAATAAAATCCGTTTTTTCATTGCCCGTAGATAACAATAGCTCATATACAAAGGAATAAAGCATGAAACACACAAAGAACAAAATCACCATAAAACCAAGTAAGTTCACAGAAGCTAGTGGTTGGTATGGTCTGATAGCACTACTCGTGGCTTATGCACTAGCTAGTCTTGGTATAATTAAGGCAGATGGGCTGATATATCTATCGTTAAACCTAACCGGTGGCATAGGATTATTGATTGTAGCCGCCTCCAAAAACGTATTGCAATCAGTGATACTCAACATCTTTTGGACAATTATTGGCATGGTTGCGATTATTAAGTTAGTACTTTTTTAGCCCTAAAGCAAATTACCCTAATACCACGATGAGATTATGTGATTCAAGGTTAGCTTAGAGTCCGTCCTTGCTATATGTATATGACTCGCATAACTGATCCCGTTTGTTGTGCATTCTACGTATAACGCTCAGAATGATTAAGGGCACAAAGAACAGTATCGCACTATTGATAATCTGAGCTACGTCATTGTAACTTCTACCACCACATGACTCTGCGGCCTTATAGACCGTAAGTGGCCAGCCTTTACTTACCTGTTCATTTGGTATTGCCAAACAGTAATCGTCCTCGTATCTCCAGCGAATACCAATATCGAATCCTATAGGCTTATGTTGAGACTGCGTACTGTCCTCATCATAAGAATAGGGCGTCCGACGCTCGCTAATATTATTGATACGATAAGTTATAGGAAAGGTTGCCAAGAACCAAAACACAATTAATATTAATAAAAATTTCTTAAAATCAAAGTTCACATGCTATTCCATAGGTTTGGCTTTGTACCAGTCGGGAGCTTGGTCTAACAAGCTTTGGATCTGGGCTTCAGTCATGAGACCCTCTTGGGCGCCTGGATGCTGTACAACGTTCATGGAGTTGATCGGCCCCCAAGCCAAAGCTTCGGTGACTGATTTGCCACGCATAATCGCAGCTGTGAACGTAGAAGCAAAGGCGTCACCGGCACCTGTTCGCTCAACTGGCGGACCTGGATCTGGGTAAATTGGCATAAAGAACCGGCCCTCAGGACCAGACGCGAAGGCACCATTAGGGCCATCGGTAATACACACTACCTCAGGACCTAGTTCGTGTAACATATCAAATGATTTATGCAAATTATCTACATCCGGATTACCACTTACAAACGAAGCTTCCTCTTTGTTAAGGACTAGAATATTACTATGCTTATAGATACGGCCTAACCGCTCCTTGCCAGCCTTCATCTGGAAAGTTCCAGGCTGAAAGGCCAACTTAACATCTGGGTTGGCATCTAGCCAATCAGCTAGCTCGTCATGAAAAGGCAGTGCATTGTCCGCAATCGAACTAAAATAAATCCATTTTGGCTTCTCTCGATCACGTAGATTTGGCCATACATAATCATATTCTTCGTGATTGATCAGAATTGTACGTTCTTCTTTATACCAGAGAACATAGTGATAATTTGTCTTCTTGCCAGGATTAACCCGCACATAGCGAGTATCAATTTTCTTGTCGTGCAGAGCGGCGATGATACCACGGCCGTATTTATCTTCACCAACATTAGTCACAAAGCCACCCTTTAGGCCCAATCTAGTTAGACTAACAGCTGCATTAGCGGAATTGCCTACACCCTCGACAACTAAAGCTTTATCAAAGGGAATCTTTGTTCCATATTCCATGGCAATCACCTTTTTGCCATATTCATCCGTATAAGTCCAAGCTTTATCATCAAATAATTTGATAAATGCGTCCGTTACTACGTCACCCACACTCAGTACATCTAATTGTTCGTTCATACCACCTCGTTTATAAATTGCTTATGTTTGTATTCATTATGCCACAGATTTACCAGCAGAACCAAATATTTTTATTTTTTCCTCAACAACCTGTTGAATAGAAGCTATAACTTCTGGCATCAATTTCATAACAGCATACTCATCTGGGTTTTCTTGCAGTACTTTAACTAGCGTATCCCTAAAGGCTTTGCGCATATCAGAGTTAATATTTATTTTACTAACACCAATCCTAGAAACATCATCAAAAAAGTTTGCAGGCGTACCACTGCCACCATGTAGACTAATCTGACAACCAATGGCTTCACGAACTTTTTGCAATAATTCTAAGTCCAACTGCTTAGGCACTGGATAGCTTCCATGTAAGTTACCTACCGCTGCTGCAAAAGTGTCAATACCAGTAGCCTCAACGAAGTGCCTTGCACCCTCTGGCGTAGAAAAGGTTTTCTTGATCTCCTCATAGTCAAAAGCTTCTTTGTGCACATTCGAGGAACCGCCAAAATAATGAGGTTCGCTCTCTACTAGAGCACCAGTAAACTTAGCATATTCCACAACTTCTCGTGTCTTGGCAATGATTTCACCTTCCTGGGCATCATGATTGGCCTGAGAGATGTCAATGTGAATAAACTCATAGCCAGCGTCTATAGCTTGTTTGCAAGCCTCTACACTTGGGCTGTGGTCTAGATTAAGATACATCTCAATGCCATAATCCTGCTTGTAGTTATCAACCATACAGCGCAAATTTTGTAGACCAATCGCCTTTACTTCTCCGTCGCTGACCTCCACTAGCACCGGACTCTTAGTGGACTGAGCCGCCTGCACAATGGCTATCAATGTTTCTTGATTATCGATATTAAAAGCACCAACCGCAAAACCCTCTGCACGAGACCTAGCCATCAGTTCTCTTGCCTTAGTAGTGTTTTTTCTAATCCGTGATAATGTTTGTGACATTTATAATTCCCACTCTTATTAATTTAACTATAATTATATAAGCACAAGCTTAGTTGCGCAAACTAATTCCAAAAGATCACGCTCAAGGCTACTACAGATATACCAGCTGCAACTAGCTTTTTATAGTAGTCTTGCCGTTCATTAAGTATCCAACCAGCAAGCACAGCGACACAGACAATTCGAAAATTTGCAATGACCGTCACCAGTGATACACTATCGCTTTTTACTAGTGCTAATATAAAAAACAAGCCAGCACCAGCTCTAAATGCACCAAGTTGCAAAGCACTGCGTACAATCTTATTGCTCTTAAATATCTTTTTAGCATGTCGACCAAATATACAGTAAAGCGCCCATGCAATTATCATCTGGAGAAGCCATCCATAGGCTACATAAGTACCAACTGATGAATTCACAAAGATTTCCTTTTCTACCACATGCGCAAAGGCCAATAAGAAGCTTGAAATCATCATAAACACAAAACCTCGTAGCCAGCTCTGATCATGAAAATCTAGCATTTTTTTGCCATACCTAGCTAGATGCAAAACATACCACAAACACGGCAATAATAGTCCAATGCCACCAATCTGCATCATAGATAAGGTCTCACCAAAAAAGAAAGTTGCCAGTAAAACCACAAATAACGCACTAGTGGCACCAAGTACGCTGACAATCGCACTATCTAAATGAGTCATAGCCTTATACATAAAGTATATCGCCATAAC
>JAGQMT010000064.1 GCA_020428565.1 Candidatus Saccharimonadota bacterium
ACTCCTACGTAATTTACTAACTTAATTATACTGTTTTAGCTAAGGACAGTGTGTTTAGTATATGGGGAGGGTGACATTGATTGACGTTCTGATGTCGCCAAACAACGTTGTTGGATCTGCGGCTACGCCATGAATCATGTCGAGTGCAGTTGTCATCATACCGTTGCCGGTAGGCATGCCAGTACTAGACTTTATCCAATCCACTTTGGAACCGTTTTGCTTGGTGGCTATGATGACGATGATGCCATTTTTGCTGAGAGCTCGTTTTCCAAATTCTTTGCCCTGCCAATATGCTTTGATGGCATTGAGGTAGGACTGTGGATTATCGATGAGGCTTGAGGGAACAACAACGACGTGCATGTCGCCCTGTAGTTCTGTGCCCAAAGCCGCATTGAAATTTGTCAAGGCGGTTTGCCATCGGTTGGCATTTGTTGGAGTTTTACCAACAAAGACTACCTTGTTTGCCGTCCACGGGGTGATCATCGGAGAATCCCAATTTTCGGTGTGTGGTGGCAAGAGATCCATCTTCTTGTAGCGCTCAACATCGCTGCTAAACGGTTTGAGGATGGAATCGGTGCTAGCGAGGACGTAGTTGGTGTACTCGTTCTCCATGGTGACGCCGGGTGCCTTGCCTGACTGGATTAGTTGTTTGTACTGTTTCCAGACTGGTGGTTCGCCCGTGCTGACATGGCTGGGTATTCCAGAGCCACTTCTCCATTCAACTGGAACGTCGGCAAAGGTGTTGGACCATATCTTGTGTTCGCGATCAAAAGAATCGACTAGCCAGTAGCTGAACTCTAATGTCGCGTACGGACAATCATGGTACTCTGTTACCCATCTGGTGTGCGACACTTCACGGCTTTGTGACTCTCCATTGGAATCCGTGTAGTACTCTGTAGTGTAGTACGTCTCGAGCACTTCATACGGATCACACTCGTAGGTGTGTTTGCACTTGCCGTCACGTTCGCATGGAATGATATTGCTTTGAGCGGCTACCATGCTTCCGTTCCAGAATTCGTGGAAGCCCTCTACCGCATTGTCGATTGCCATGCGTTTGCCCTGCCACGCAATCAAGGGCGACAGGAGACTGACAATCGCCAGCCCCACCACCAGCTCTTTCTTGGTGACTTCGTAGGTGGTATAGTAGTAGTCTTGATATCGTCCGAAGACAAAAATAAGCACTGCTACGACGATTGATATGCTGAATGGGATGAGCCAAATCAGTAACATGCTGACTCCTGAACATTGCGTTGGTCGGTGAATATGAATGGGGGAATGAGACTAATCTGTTAAGGTGCAATTTCTGTTTCATTTTGTGTTTAAGGAAATTACCAGTGTATTGTATACTAAAATTTATACTAAGTCAATAAAATGTAATATTATGTATACAGGTATTTACATTATCTTTATTCTGTGATATAATAAAAAGATAATGTCCTTTCAATTTGAACTAGATTTGCCAAATAATTGCCTTACTACACTGCAGGTCTTTGGTCTGGATGTTGATGCTAAGCATGTGTTTAGTACTCATGCTCCTTATGATTTATCTACAGGCGCATTGGTTATTGGCCATAATCGCTTAGATAATGTAGAAAAGTCTGGTGCAGTTATGGGAGTGTCTTATGACGAAAATGGTCAATTATCGATAGATATAGACTTGGATAAACCTACAGATAGATTATTGATCGTGCAAGCCAAACGTGATGAACTGGTGGACATTGGTTATTCTGCTGGACGTATTGCTGTCGGTGTATCTGCTGAATTCATGGGTATGAGTTTTATAGAAGATACTAATATGGCACCTAACACGAGCCAAGGACCCGAAATCGACGAGTATTCTATTGGTTGTATGGTGCGAGCGTTAGTGGTTCAGGCAACGAAGAAGATTATCAGCGCCTCTAACTCCTAGACGGTCGGTCGATATCTTGCTAGACTATAGCTTAATGTATAAACGTGTATTACTAAAAATATCGGGTGAACAATTAGCTGGACGTGAAGGTGGTATAGATCCTGAATTTGTTGCATGGTTGGCTGGCGAGATCCAGAAAGCTACAGCTACTGGTGTACAGATGGCGATTGTAGTTGGTGGTGGTAATTTTTTGCGTGGGGCGACATTTGCTGGTCATGGCATCGAGCGCCCGACAGCGGATTATATGGGCATGTTGGCAACGGTTATGAATGGTTTGGCACTGATGGATATGTTAGAACATCATGGACAGACGACGAGAGTGCAGACTAATATTCATATACATCAGGTGGCTGAGCCGTTTATCCGACGACGGGCTGTGAGGCATCTAGAGAAGAATCGTGTGGTGATTGTAGCTGGCGGTTTGGGTAAACCTTATTTGACCACCGACACGGCGGCGGCCTCTGTAGCGTTGGAATTAGATTGTGATGTGATTCTCAAGGCTACAAAAGTAGATGGGATTTATGACAAAGACCCAGCTAAGCATGACGATGCAGTTCGCTATGATAAATTGAGTTATCAAGAAGCGGTTAGTAATCCTGATATTTCGGTCATGGACAAGGCGGCGATTGGACTTGCGATGGAGCAAGGTATACCGCTGATTGTGTTTGATTTGCACCAAGACGACAATATTTTGCGAGCTGTTTCTGGCGAAGATATCGGCACTAGCGTTAGCTAATCTACAGATATAGATTCACCAACTGCCAATCTTTGGTATGCAGTATTGATATCTTGGGCTTCATCCAAAAAGTGGCTATCATAGACATCCTTACCAATATCGGACAAAATCGCATCGTGGGTAGGTATAGCGATGTTTGGTGCTTCTTGCTTGAGGAGTTGCACAGCATCATTGACGTTTAGCCAAGGGGCGGCGACTGGCAACATCAACACAGTTGGTTTGATGCCAGAAGGTGTAAACGAATCACCGGGATACGCTATCTTGTGATTGATGATAACTCCAAAGTTATCAATGATGGTTAGTTTTGGGCGGATCATTTCGTGCTTTTGACCATAAAATCTGAGCGTGAAGCTTTCGGCGGTATAATCTGTATTTGGTTTGGGTATGGTGATGGGGTGATTAACCAGCTCGCCCACAGACTCAGGGGCAAATATGATAACATTTGGATTGTGTTGGATGATGTTGGCTATCAATTCTGGGTCGACGTGGTCGGCATGCTGGTGTGTGATTATAACAGCGACCAAGTTGTCGATATTTTTTGATAGGTTCGAGAACTTGCCAGGGTCTACAATTAGCTTATTGCCCTGTTCGTCTGCGATGGTAAATTGCGCATGTTCATATTTGGTTAGTATCATTGTTGACTCCTCTCCTAATG
Source organism: Candidatus Saccharimonadota bacterium (assembly GCA_020428565.1). Classification (GTDB taxonomy): domain Bacteria; phylum Patescibacteriota; class Saccharimonadia; order Saccharimonadales; family JACDBH01; genus JAGQMT01. The sequence continues at coordinate 3,301 of JAGQMT010000064.1, forward strand.
GTTAGTTGTTCTTATAGTTTTAACTCTCTTCTAGCATCACGAGCCTGATCGCGCTGTTTGAGCGACTGGCGTTTGTCGTATTTGCGTTTGCCTCTGGCGATAGCGATTTCGACTTTGACAAATCGCCCTTTGGTTAGGAATTTGATGGGAATGATGGTGTTGCCTTGTTTTTTGGCCTCGGCCAGTTGGTCTATTTCTCGTTTTTTGAGTAGGAGTTTGCGGTCTCGACTCTGGGATTCTGGCGGTAGATTGGCAATATTAGTTTTGAGCGGTGTGGCTAGTGAGTTTACTAGCCAGACTTCATCGTTTTTGAGCTGTACAAATGCACCTTGTAGACTACCGTGTTTTTCACGGAGTGATCTTGTTTCGGCACCTGTCAGGACGATGCCTGCTAGGAAGGTTTGCTTGAGATCGTAATCAAAACTAGCTCTTTTGTTGCGGATGGTGGAATTGTCTGTCTTTTTGGCCATGTTGATAGTATAACCCGACTTAAAGAATTGGTAAATTGAGGCTGGTTATATCCAAATCTATTTCTCTGGATTTTTAATTTTGATTGGTTTCGGCGATGATGGCTTTGGCGGTGTTCCAAATGTCTGGATTGTGGCGGGTGGTTTTGAGTTGATACCACCATTCTACTCCCCAAAGGTCGAAGCTTTTGATACCTGTATCTTTGGCATATTGGATACGAGACTGCAGAATTTCTGGACTCATAGTCTTGTATAATTCTTCTATTGATTCTGTACGCATGGAGCGGTTTTCTGGTAGCCATGCTTCGGTTTGTAGTTCGTGGATAAGAGTGTTGCGCCCTGTGGTGATTTCGGTGGCACCCGCCAAAAAGCCATAGAACCATGCTGGTACTGGGTATTCAAAGTAACGCTTGGTGATGGTTTTGTCGTAGACTCGTTTGTAGATAGACGAAGCTACAAAATCTGCTCTGGGTGCACCAACTGGCCAACTAGGCGTAGCGTTGTTGCTACGGCT
>JAGQMT010000065.1 GCA_020428565.1 Candidatus Saccharimonadota bacterium
AAGACACTAGCCGTCCACAGGACGGCATGGATTACAGTGCTATGCCTAAGCAAGCCAATGCCTGGGTGCAGGATTTTTGTCAGGCTCCCAATATAATCAACAACTAGTCTCTTGCAAGATGACTTAATAAACTATTAATATTTTAAGAATAGAGCGTTAGCTCTATTCTAGAAAAGAAGGGACTGTTTGTGATGTCTGGATTTAAACCCATTGAACCAGCTATTAAAGCTGAAATAATCAAGAAAGTTAGAGATGAAGGAATGAGGGTTACTGATGTTGCGCTAGATTACAATGTTAGTACTAAAACTATCTACCGTTGGCTTAGGGATGGTGTTGTAAACTCTAACACCAGTCTAGTCCTTCAAGTCAATCGCCTGAAGAAAGAAAATGAGCAGTTATACAAACTGCTTGGTAGAGCTACGGCTGAGATGCAACGTTCAAAAAGATAGCCATTCTGGATGAGGTCGACCCAGGATGGCTGAAGCACTGGGCTATGGTACTTAGTGTTGACCGCACTAGCTTTTACCGAATATCTAAGCTTCGTAGTGCTACCGACAAAACAAGTATTGAACAGCTGTCAGCTGTTCATGAACAACATCCATTCTATGGTGTTCGTAGATTAGCTATTCATTTAGGTTGGAGTCAAAACAAAACCCGTAGAATACGGAATTTAAGTGGAATAACTATCCCTACTGCCAGCAAGAAGCATAAATATCCCAGAAATAACAAAGCTGAAATTCTAGCTCCACAAAACATCTTACACAACTATGCTAAGTTCAAAGATAACGACCGACCACAAGACGGAATGGACTACAGTAATATGGTCAATGCTGAAGCTTGGACGCAAGATTTTACCTACATTAAACATAACAATAGCTTCTGCTATTTAGCAGTTGTATTAAGCCTTAAAACCCGTCAGGTTGTTGGCTGGAGATTAGGTACCAACCATACTAGTGAATTAACACACAGTGCCTTGCTAGATGCCCTCAGCAAACATGCTAGCCCAGCAATATTGCACAGTGACCGTGGTAGCGAATACTTAAGCTTCAAGCACCAAGATCTGTGCAACAAAATGGAAATAACTCTTAGTGCTAGCAATAAAGCTAGTCCTTGGCAAAATGGCTTTATGGAAAGATGGTTTGGAAACTTCAAGCTAGAGTTTTACAGAAAACAAAACTTTAAAGAACTAGCTGAACTACATGAAGCTATTGCACTATATATTCATTACTACAATACAAAAAGGATTCACACAGCCTTAAAGATGAGCCCAGTAGCTTACGCTACTAGGCTCATGAAAACCAATTCAGGTAGAGACAAGGTGTTGCAGAAAAAGGGAGCTTGACAGCCCAGTTTCTCCTAAAGATCCACCCTTGTTTGACACTGGCCTATTACTATCATTAGCCCCATTACTACCATTACCATCATTACTACCGTTATTACCACTACCACCATTATTACCATCACCACCACTACCATTGCTAGCTATCTTCTCGTATGCTCCACTGTCAAAAGCAATGCCTTGTGGTCTAGATACGCCCCTAGCATCGGTACTCATACCCAATACACTAGTACCAGCATCAATAGCTGGACTACCATCAAGCAACTCTATTGTAGGTACTTCACCACCATTATCACTAAGCACTCCCAAGAAAGAAGCTAAACTACTTAACCCATGTTGATCACTACTATCATCTAGTAACCCACTATACGTATTATCACTAGATACATTACCACCCAAAGAGGTAGTAGAAAATACTCCACTGCCATCTTCATCAATACTGCGGTAATTAGCCGAACCACTGTCATTACCTACGGCATACAAGTCGTTTTGGGAGGTGTGGTTTATTTCATTATCATTATTAATATATTCAAAAATAGCTGTAGTATAAGTACCGCTCTCGGCATTGACGAAGGTGTTGTTAGTGGTGGTGTAGTTTAGATGAGCGCCTCCAAATGCAGCTGCTATCATCATTGCGCTGTTAAGCTGGTGTATGTGCACGTCCCAGGGTTGATCATCATTAATATTTACGAATGTATTATTGCGAACGTCCATGTCTAGCACGACATTACCTAGGCTAGATCCATCATAGGATTCTGTCGCAATGCCCCTAGGGGCTTGACTTATAGTGTTACCTTCTATTATTACGTCGCTACTGTAATTCATCGACACTATCAAAATACCGCTGTCCATGCCAGAGCCATCAAGGTCGGTAAAATTATGTATATAACTATCCCTTATAACTACATTATCGGTGTTTTCAGCACGTACTCCAGTACTATCGATATTGTTGCCATCAATCTCTACTCGTTCGATAGTAAGCGATGATCCTTGAAACATTATGTTCGTATACAGTGGATTATCCTGGTCTGCTCTCATTGTAAAATCACTAAGCGTTAGTATGTCGTCATAATTTCCATTAAATCCACTGCCTGTAAAATTAATTCCATCGAGTATCGATACACCCTTACCCTGGCCAATAATACTTACCGAACTATATGGGTTTACTTCAGAGTGTATATTTAAATATATTCCACTACCATCATTATTAATCGTCCCTGCCGGCAGGTTGATAGTATCGTTAGTACCATAACTACCACTCTCTACACAATCGGTGTAGGTACGTGCACCGTCATTAATATTTTCTACTGCTTCTTCTAGCTGACAAATGCTATCACCGCTGTTAGTGTGTGCCGACCCTGTAGCTACATTAATAGTAGCTGCCGATGCCTTGCCCGGGTGCATAACAAAAACAATAGCCAACAAAAACAATGCAAACCAAACTTCTTTAGCTAGTGGTACTAAGCTTATACGGTTACTATATATATTTTTGTTTTTAATTCTAGACATAACTAGAACTCCTATTTGTTTTTATTGATTGTTTTTGTTTGTGGTTATATTGTTTAAAATTTAACAAAATAACCTAGTCTAGTCAAGTGTCATCGTAATATAGAAACTGTTAATGTAAGTGTATTAATGGATCTAACATCTACTCTGTTTTAATTTGGACATAAGATTATGGTAGACTTAAGTATAAGAATCAACTAGCAAAGGGCAGTTTTATGTTGTCTATCGAATATTTTACAGACGAAGCCACCAAAATGTCTGTTTTAAGCTTTTTTTCTTTTTGCGTAGCGATGATGCTTACACCTCTATTTACTCATTTTGCCTATAAATACAAGTGGTGGAAGACTATTCGAACACACTCCACTACGGGCGAAGAGCTAAAAGTAATTGCCCGGTTGCGTATTAAGCGAACTATACCTAGAATGGCGGGCGTCATATCAGTACTAGCGGTGGCGTTTGTTACAGTAATTGGCAATCTAAGTCGTGAACAAACTTGGTTGCCACTAGCCGCTCTGCTGGGTGGTGGAATTGTTGGTTTGTTAGATGACATTGTAAACATAAGAGGCAAGGGCGGTAAAGTGGCTGGCATAAGAGCTCCTCTGAAGTTTGGAATGATTATAGCTGTGGCTACTGCCGGAGCATTATTTTTTTACTTTAAACTAGGCTACAGCACAATACTAGTTCCGTTTATTGGTGACGTGGCACTTGGCTGGCTGTTGATGCCATTGTTTGTGTTAGTAGTGGTTAGCACTAGTAATGCGGTAAATATTAGCGATGGTATGGATGGATTAGCCGGCGGATTATTAATGAGTGCCTATTTAGCTTTTGGGATGATTGCATCTTTACAGGGTAATTTTGGTATTGCTGCATTTTGTTTTACTGTACTGGGTGCTTTATTGGCCTATGTTTGGTTTAATATACCTCCAGCTAGATTTGTAATGGGCGATGTTGGGTCGTTTTCTTTAGGTACGGCCTTGGGCGTGGTAGCTATGTTAACCGACACCTTGTTTTTGTTGCCAATAATCTGTTTGGTATTTGTAGCCGAAGCTGGCTCAAGCTTAATTCAGATATTTTCTAAAAAAATACGGCATCGCAAAGTTTTTTTATCGGCTCCTGTTCATCATCATCTTGAGGCTACCGGTTGGCCAAAAACAAAAGTCACTATGCGTTTTTGGATTGTTGGGCAAGTATGCGCAGTATTAGGCATTATTTTGGCGCTTACAGGCGGATATATTAAATAGTTAACTCTACGTCAACAATTAAACCATTAAGACATTTGATGCACGCTTAAATGGTAAACTAGATAAGATGAAGTATAGCTCAGTGATTATTTTATATAATCCTAAAAGCACCCGAGACAGTAAGTCAAACGCTTTAGAATTTAAAAAATCTTTAGCAGAAAAAGGAA
>JAGQMT010000066.1 GCA_020428565.1 Candidatus Saccharimonadota bacterium
GAATAAAGATGTAGAGAGTATCAAAAGTGAGCTAGAGGGTAACGAGGAGCTAACTAGGATGCTGAGTGTGCAGGGGCAGATTGCGGCATTGCCAGCATTGTATAATCAACGCCCTGAAGTGACACGGTTATCGGAATATATTGCCAAGACAACCCCCCCGTCCATTAACCTTAGTAAATATTCTTTAGACTTTGAAGCGGGCACTATTGAAATCACCGGTACGGGTGAATCTGTGAGTGCGGTTAATAAATACGTTGATGTTCTGCGATTTGCAAAGTTTCGGTATAAAGTTAGTGATGGCGAGGATTATTCACCGCTCGACAATGCATTTACTGATGTAGTATTGACTAGTTTTAGCAAGGATACATCTAGTGAGACTGCGGGAAAGTCTAATTTTACTGCATCGTTTAAGTTTAATGCTATGATTTTTGATGCTTTGCAGATTGTTGACTTACAAGTGCCTCAAGCTACAACGACGCATAATCAAGAGGCTGGTATTTTTAGTGGCACTGCAGTTGAGGGTACGGGGCAAGGAGGTAATTAATGGTAAAAAAGATCAGCAGTAAAAGGACTCAGATAGACCGAGATCAGGCCACTATTATGGCCGTGGTTGCAGTATCGGCCGCGCTAACAGTTGTTTCTATAGTTGTGAGTCGTGGCCTATGGAACCAAACTAGCTATCTTGGTAGAGTGATTGATGCTCAGAAGACAGCCTTGGGCACATTAAAGACCAACAAAGATTCGGTTAGTAAGCTAACAGAATCTTACAAAACTTTTAATGAACAGAAAATTAATTTACTTGGGGGGTATAGAACTGGCGATGACTTCGCGGATGGTTCTAATAGCGATATTATACTAAACGCTCTACCTGATAGGTATGACTTTCCGGCATTAATGTCTAGTATCGATAGATTATTAATGGGTTATAGTGCTGATGGTCCGTCAGGTACGGATGATATTTTAGCTCAGGCTGTCAATACGTCTGCTGAGCCTGTTGAATTGCCGTTTTCTTTCTCTGTTGACACTAGTTATACTGGCATGAGTCAACTGCTAGAGAGGCTTGGTAAGTCTATTAGGCCTATTAGTATTACGAAATTAGAGTTGAGCGGTTCTGATGAGTCGATAAAAGTTGATATCGCTGCAAAGACGTACTATAGACCGAGCTCGGGCTTTAAGATTAGCGAGAAGGTCATAGAATGAAACAGCAGGACATAGCAGTAGTTATAATTATTGTTTTCTTTGTCGGTATTGGGTCGTATTTTTTGTCTAGCAAGATAATATCACCCGCCGAACCCATGAAATCTTATGACGTATCGACTATCAACGGCGAGTTTGACACCACTCAGCTTAATGGACATATTAATTCAGAGGCTTTTGACCCGACGGTGAGGATATATATTGGTCCTGAGGACATCAACGAAGAGCCATTTACTGGTGACGCTGATTAGGTGGTGACCGGATGAGCGTATTATCTGCGGTATCTCAAAAGAATGTCGAGGAGCGACTCGTTGCCGACAAGCTTATAGACGCTACAAGGATGGAGGAGCTCAAAAAGAAGGCCGAACAGACGACGACGCCTTTGTTTTCTTTATTAGTGGCAGAAGGTGGCATAGACGCCGAAGATCTTACTCGAATTACTGCGAAGGTTACCAAGATACCTTATGTTAATCTCATGATCGCGAAGATTGATGAGGCAATATTAGAGCTATTACCACAAGACATCGCAGAGCGTTATATGGCAATACCACTCGGCGAGATGCAAAATCGTTTAGCGGTAGCAATGTTGGATGCTGACAACGTGCAGGCGGTCGACTTTCTTAGTAACAAGATTGGCCGTCCGCTCAAGGTTTATACTGCCTCTGAACAAGGCATTCGCTCTGCACTCGGCCAGTACAAGGCTCAAGTTGACGCAGCATTAACGGCTCAGCCAGCTGAGGATACTGATCAAGCACCAGGCACGGCAGGTCAAAAGAATGCCATTAGAACTATCGTACAAGATTCTCCTATTAGTAAGGCGCTAAATACTATCCTCGAATATGCTGCCAAGAATCGCGCTAGTGATATTCATATAGAGGCCTTAGAGCACGAACTCAAGATTCGGGCTAGGATAGATGGTGTGTTGCGAGAGATTATGAAATTGCCCAAGAGTACAGAGGCGCCATTGATTAGTCGTATTAAGATTTTGAGTAATCTCAAGATTGATGAACATCGTATTCCACAAGACGGTCAGTTTACAATCAAAGTGGCTGACAAAGAAATTGATCTTCGTATAGCTGTGTCACCAGTAGTATGGGGTGAACAGGTGGTCATTCGTTTGCTTGATAAATCTGGCACCAGCTTAAATCTAGAGGATATGGGTTATCGTGGTAGGGCGCTTCGTACAATTCGTAAAGGTATAGCCAGCCCCAACGGCTTGGTATTGACTTCTGGTCCAACTGGTTCTGGTAAGAGCACCAGCCTTTATGCGCTTATCCAAGAGATTATGGATGATGCTATCAATATTGTCACCCTTGAAGATCCAGTGGAATACAAGATGAACGGTATCAATCAAATACAGGTTCATGCAGATGTCGGGCTGACTTTTGCTGCTGGTCTGAGGTCTATTCTACGACAAGACCCTGATGTAGTGATGGTCGGTGAGATTCGTGATGCCGAGACCGCTACTCTCGCGGTGCAGGCGGCTTTGACGGGTCACTTAGTATTTAGTACGTTGCACACGAATTCGGCTGCGGGTATTTTGCCTAGGTTATTGGATATGGGCATAGAGCCGTTCCTCATAGCAAGTACGGTGAGGACAGTGATTGGGCAGAGGCTTGTCCGTAAATTAGCTAATCCAACACCGTATCAATCCGACGCCACGGAAACAGCTATGGTCAAGAAGTACATAGGTGGTCTATTGCCAGAAAAAGAATCAGATGTTGCTGGTTATGCTAAAGATTTAGGTTATGAAAGCTTGCCACTTATGCATCAAAAAGCTTATACTTTATACAAGGGCGAAGACACACCAGCTACGCCCGGCGGTTATAAGGGTAGGCTTGGTTTGTATGAAGTGTTTGAGATTACTGAAACAATCCAAGATTTAATTATGCAACGAGCCTCTAGCTCAGAAATCCAAAAAACAGCACAGGCCGAAGGTATGGTCACTATGCAGCAGGATGGTTTTCTTAAGGCGTTAGAAGGCAAAACTACCCTAGCAGAAATCGCCAGAGTGGCATCGGAAGGTTCGGCTTGATATATAAGGGGTGGGATGAAATATATGTTTATTAGTATACAAATTGACATAAACGCTTGTATAGAGCAGGGGAGTTTTTGATGTCTGGACAACCTAGGATAGAGATACTACTAGAAGAAGTCATACGCAAGAAAGCCTCCGATCTTCATTTACAGGTTGGCTTACCACCGATGTTGCGTATTGATGGTTCTTTGACACCAGTTGTATCAGCTGATGTGCTGAACGAAGAGACTGTAGAGACGCTGATATTTGCTATTTTGGACGAAGACCAAAAACAGATTCTTCTAAAGGACAAAGAATTTGACTTTAGCTTTGCCTTTGGTGATTTAGGGCGATTTCGTGTAAACGCTTTTCATGAAAAAGGCAACTTAGCTGCGGCTCTACGTCTAATCCCGAATGAAATTTTGACAACCGAACAGTTAGGCCTGCCAAAAGTTATCGATAGCTTCTCAGAATATCCTAGAGGTCTAGTGCTTGTAACTGGTCCGACCGGCTCCGGTAAATCAACGACACTTGCAGCTCTTGTAGACAAGATAAATACTGCACGGGCAGAACACATCATAACCATCGAGGATCCTATCGAGTTTACTCACAAGAGTAAAAAGTCTGTAGTTGTCCAGAGAGAAGTGCATTATGATACTTATTCTTTCTCGGCAGCGCTCAGGTCTTCGCTTCGTCAAGATCCAGATGTTGTTCTGCTAGGTGAGATGCGTGACCTCGAGACAATTGCGGCGGCTATTACGATTGCCGAAACTGGTCACTTGGTCTTTGCGACACTTCATACCAACTCTGCTGCTCAGTCAATCGATCGTATGATCGATGTCTTTCCGCCTCATCAGCAACCTCAGGTTAGGGCACAGCTAAGTAATATTTTGATGGCAATTTGCTCACAGCGTTTAGTGCCGACTATCGGTGGTGGGCGAGTCGCAGCTGCTGAAATACTTGTGGCTACGCCTGCTGTTAGAAACATTATTCGTGAAGGTAAAACTCATCAGTTAGA
>JAGQMT010000067.1 GCA_020428565.1 Candidatus Saccharimonadota bacterium
CATCAAAGAGGATTTATCACCCCAATAACACTTCTGATACACACAAAAAGCTGAACCCGAAAGATAAACACAATTATACTAAAAATAACCTCAAAAAGCAAACTTATGTAGTGCCCAGACTTAGATAACAATCAAACATAATCACCAAGCCTCCAGAGGGTGAAGAAGTCCTGCGGACTTCTGCAAGACCAGAGTACCTATTAGGTACCCTGCGAGGGGTCGCCGTAGGTGACTGGGCACCGCTTGGCAAAGTAGTTTATTATACCCCGTAACTAAATAGAGCCTCCAGAGGGGGTGGGCACCGCTGGAGGCTCTATCTAGGCTCGAACGAATCGAGCCACAAATTACACCCTTCAACCCACCTTGAAGGCCTCCGTTCAAATATTCTCGTAAAGATATTCGAACGGCCCACTCTAGGTATAACCGTCACATCGCCAAAAGCCGCAACAAAAACGCGGTGGGAGTGCGGGGTTAAAGGGAATAAGTGTTTTAGAACGCTTCATCCGAAATAAATCAGACAAAACGCTAGCATAAGTGGAGGGTAACAACTTATTCTAATCACGTTCTAAAACATTCAACATACACAGATTTCAGCCCAAAAGGACAAAAAATCCGCTTTTACTCTATAAGAAGAGTAAAATGATGTTAATATAGGGGGTATAAGGTACGTAATAAGTCATACAGACTATTACAAGTTGCTATTTTAGCAAATATATGTACTTATGTCAATAGTTATTTAATGTTTTATGCAATAATGTCAAAATGATTACGCTTAATAGATATCAACTACCCCTGTTACTACAGAATTTGCCACAACCACCAGAAAAACTCTATGTTAGTGGCGATTCACTACAAAAACTTCTAGATTCACCACGGATAGCCATAGTTGGCAGTCGCAAAGTCACGCCTTACGGCAGGACAGTCACACACAAACTGTCCCACGATCTCGCAAGTAAAGGAATGACCATCGTGAGTGGTCTTGCACTTGGCGTAGATTCAATAGCGCACACCAGCTGTTTAGAAGCCAGTGGCACCACCATAGCCGTATTGCCAGCAGGATTGGACAAAATCTACCCCAGTTCGCACCACAACCTCGCTCAAGACATCATACGCAAAAACGGCCTACTAGTGAGCGAATATCCACCCAATACGCCACCTTTGCGACACAATTTTATTGCTCGCAACCGTATCATAGCCGCTTTAGCTGAAGGTTTGCTGATTACAGAGGCCGCCATCGCCAGTGGCAGTCTACACACCGCCAGATTCGCCCTAGAACTCGGCATTCCTGTGTTTGCCGTACCAGGCCCCATCACCAGCCCGGCATCAGCAGGTACAAACAATCTTATAAAAGCAGGGGCAACCCCAGTAACAGGTATAGATGACATCATCAATGCAATGAATTGGCAACAACTAGACAAAGCACCAAAAATCAGTGCCGACAACCCAGAAGGGCAAATCATCATAGACCTAATCACTAGTGGCATAGTTGACGGCCATGAACTCCACAGGCAAAGTCAGCTAGACATTACCACCTATAATCGCACCATGACCATGCTAGAACTCACTGGCAAAGTCCGCCCCGTAGGCGCCAACCACTGGATGCTAAACTAAACACCAAACCCGTAGGCGCCAATCATAGACTCCAATCCAAATTTGACTTATACACATAATAATGATACAATTAAAATATGAGGTCACTGTATATCACAACCACACAGCATTCTGCACAACAACCCCTTACTTTTAGTGGCGTTGGCGTAGCTTTTGTGATGTCTGCGAATATTGCATATACATATACTATTGACTCATTCTTGAATACATAAACACTATATTTCGAATTACAGGATGAGTCTCCAGACGGAGGCTTTTTTAATACAAAAAACTCAAACTGGAGATTTATCCGGTCATTCGACCGTGAGATAGGTAAATTGCCTAATCAATAATACCAAACACTAAGGAGTGAAATGTTTGGTCCAATCATGCGCTTTCGCGCCAACGAGCTCGACATCGAGCTTGCACCACTGTGCAAGGAAGACATGCACGAGTTCATCTCGGCAGGAGGTATGCAGAGCTATACGGTTACCAAATACCTCAGCCGTCGTAGCGCGCCCACTATCGAAGACGAATATCAGTGGTTCGAACAGACTCGAACCGAATCGTCATCGTACGTTTGGGGAATCTACGTTCATGCAGAAGGCAAGCGGTGCCTCATTGGTAACACTGCTATCAACAGCATCGCTTACCACCCCATGAGTGGCGCCAGTACTGGATTCATGATCTTTCGCCCCGAATACTGGGGCAATGGAATTGCCAGTGCTTGCCACAAAGCACGAACTTGGTACGCATTCACCCAATTGGGACTGACTCGTATCAGCTCAGGCGTGTACGAGCCGAATATCGGCAGTCGCAAGGCACTCGAAAAGGTCGGCTACATACCGACTCATACCGAGCGCAATGCAGGATTCGTCGACGGGCGATACATTTCGCTGACGCATTTCATCATCATCAACCCATTGCACACGCACTGGACAGCATGGTGGCACGGCGATCCCATTCCGTCTGAGTTTCTGGATGCGCGCATTCGGACACAAACTGCTCTGGAATGGGTAAACACTCACGTTCAGTTCTCCTAGGGAGCTGGACCGCAGGGCCTATGGTTAATATAAGTAGCACATTGCGACAATTTATCGCATGCTCACCATAGGCCCTTTTCCATAGGTCGTTTTACTACTTAGAATCTTTGCAGAAAACCCTACCCAACAAAAAGCTTGCAAGAATCCAAAAAATAATATAGGGTATTAGACTGACTAGTAAGTAATTTCTACACTAGGCAAACAAACATAAGAACTTATATTATATTTATAATGAGCAAGAATTTAGTTATCGTAGAGAGTCCAGCAAAAGCCAAAACTATCGAGAAATATCTCGGTAGTAGTTTCAAGGTGATGTCTAGTGTCGGACATATTCGCTCGATTGCCAAAAAAGCCAAAGACGGCAAAGACGCCATAGATGTCAAAAATGGTTTTGCTACAACTTACGAAATCGATCCTGACAAAAAGAAGATTATAACCGAACTCAAAAAAGCCGTAAAAGATTCCGAGACAATTTGGCTCGCAACTGATGGTGACCGTGAAGGAGAGGCCATAGCTTGGCATCTCTGTGAAGTGCTCAAGCTCAATCCCAAAACAACCAAGCGCATTATCTTCCATGAAATCACCAAACAAGCCATAGAAACTGCTATCGCTGACCCAAAAACAGTCGATATGAATCTAGTAGAAGCGCAACAAGCTCGACAAATCCTCGACAGAATCGTTGGCTTCGAACTATCCCCAGTAGTCTGGCAAAAAGTACCTGGCGGTAAATCCGCAGGCCGAGTCCAATCCCCAGCCGTGCGCCTACTCGTAGAGCGCGAGCGCGAAATTGAATCATTCGAAGGTAGTTTTCAGTTCAGGATAACCGCCGAATTCGAGCACAACGGACAAACTTTCAAGGCAGAACTACCAAAGAGGTTCGATACAGAAGCTCAGGCAAACGAGTTCCTCCAGAGCCTCTTAGATGCTAAATTCACCGTTAGCGACGTCACCAAAAGCCCAGCCTCACGCAACCCAAGTGCACCATTTACGACTAGCACCTTGCAACAAGACGCCAACTCACGCCTAGGCTTTGGTGCCAGAGCCACAATGTCCGCCGCCCAGAAACTTTATCAAGCAGGTAAAATTACCTATATGAGAACCGACTCTGTCAATCTCAGCGATCAAGCGTTGGCTCAAGCTACAGATTTTATCACCAAAAAATTCGGAGCAGAATACCATCAATTCCGCACCTTCAAAACCAAAAACTCCAGCGCCCAAGAAGCCCACGAAGCCATCCGCCCAACCGACATCAGTCTCGAAAAGGCCAGCAGTGACGAATACGACCAAAAACTATACAACCTAATCCGTAACCGTACTCTCGCTAGTCAAATGGCTCCAGCCAAACTAGAAAAAACCGTAGCCACAATCACTATATCTACTAGTCAAGAAGTATTCGAAGCCAAAGGCGAAGTTATAATCTTCGATGGCTTTCTCAAAGTCTACGGTGGTAGCAAAAAAGACCCAGACATCTTGCCAGAACTCTCGGTAGACGATAAACTCCAGCGCCAATCCGTTACAGCCAAACAAGTTTTCGCCCGTCCGCCAGCCCGCTACACAGAGGGTAGCCTAGTCAA
>JAGQMT010000068.1 GCA_020428565.1 Candidatus Saccharimonadota bacterium
AATACACCACTACCTTTAGAGTAGCCAAACCTCATCAGAGCGTCATCTGGAAGCCACATATATTGAACAAAACCAAAAGTCATCACTAGTAACCCAATACCCAAAACAACTCGCAAGGCTTGCCTCTGCAACCAGTCAGCTTTATACAATCTAGTCAACAGGACTGCATAGACAAAAAACACCAAAAACCTAAGGTTATATACAATTGCTAGAACTTCGGCATCTTGATCGTTTGGTATAAAAATAGCCATTACTAATGTCAGCAATGCATACAGCCCAACAAACCAAGCTAACTTATCTTGTTTTAAAGATGTTAGCCACCTTCTATCTAGAGCAGATATCAAAACCAATACGAAGCCAACTATCAGCACAAGATCCTTGGCAATCTTGGCAAACTCCAGTAGCCTAAACGTCGTACCAAACCACGTAGATAAGAATATATGCAAGGGCATATATGCCAACAGGCCAAAAAATATCCAGAGCGAAGCCTTGGCTAAGTTAGGTCTAGTGAATTTGCGCTTTAGGCTTTCGACACCGTTCATTGCTATAATTGTACCTGAATATTAGTAAATATGCATTGACTATTTCTTTACTTTTTGCTATAATGCTTTACATAATGAAGCAAGTAAAGATATCTTCCAAAAATCAGATTACTCTTCCCAACAAGATACTGGCAAGACATGGAATAAGTGCTGGCCACAAGCTATATATAGTCGATAGCCCAGAAGGGATAACATTAACTACGCAAAACCCCCTAGAGCAATTCTTCTCTAAGGCCCACAACACCCCCCATAAACCACTGGGTGACTTTGATCCAATAAAACACAGATCAGACCTAAGGCATGAATGGAATGATAATGAACAAGACCGCACTCCTTGATACAAATATACTAGTCTACATGTCAAAGCCAGGCTGTAAGGAGTTTGATGCTACAAAAAAACTTCTGTTATCACTTTCTGACAAGGGTTACTTATTTGCAACCTCGTCATTTGCTGTGGCAGAGTATTATTCGTACAAAGCAAATATAGATATTAATATAGAAAATCTACTAACCACAGGTTATATAAAAGAAATACCCTTTGGCCACAAAGAGGCTATGGTATTTTCTGATATTAGGACTAGAAAGGATAAGATTCACCCTATAGATGCAACTCATATTGCTACAGCCTTGTCTGTTAATGCTAACGTATTTATAACAAATGATCGACTACTACATAAGATAGAGATAGAAGGGCTAGAGATACATGGAATCTAAACATATAGTAATTGACGCACGCATTAGGCCCAGTAGTACTGGCCGGTACGCCGACAGACTACTGGAGCATCTGCAAAAGATAGATAAGGTTAATAGATATACTATACTACTTGACCCAAACGACACATGGGAACCGGAGTCTAAAAACTTCGTAACCAAAGTATGTCCATACAGAAAGTTCTCTTTCAACCCGATAGATCAGATATCTTTTGCGGTATTCCTAAGTAATCTCAAGCCAGATTTGGTCCATTTTACCATGACGCCACAAGAACCAATATTTTATCGGGGCAAAAGAGTAACCACCACTCACGACCTCACAATGCTCAGGTACGCCAGAGCGGGGCGTTTGCCACTATGGGTCCATAAACTACGTATGATCGGCTATCGATTTTTATTATGGTATAGTCACAAAACCAGCCAGCAAATTATAGTGCCTACAGAATTTGTCAGGCAAGATATCATCAGTTTACATTCTTTTACCAAAAATAAAATTACAGTAACCCTAGAATCCTCCGAACCGCCAATTTCTGGAGCTGCAAAAAAAATAAAGAATATTAACAAACCATATATATTTCATGTTGGCAGTCCATTTCCTCACAAGAATATCGATAGGCTGATTGATGCCTTTGTAATACTTAAGCAAAAACACTCAAACCTCAGGCTAGTTTTAGCGGGGAAGAAAGAGTATTTTTTTGACAAACTTATCAATGAGAAAATTAACCAGAGCCAGTACAAAGATGATATTTTCGTCACTGGATTTGTCGAAGATAGTCAGTTAAAGTGGCTTTACGAGAATGCTGCGTGCTACGTATTACCATCTTTGAGTGAAGGCTTTGGATTACCGGGACTAGAAGCAATGGCACATGGTACAGCACTAGTTAGCAGTAATGCAACGTGCCTGCCAGAGGTTTATGGTGATGCGGCTACGTATTTTGACCCCCAAGACACACAGTCCATGGCAGATGCAATCAATCAAGTTTTGACAGATTCAAAACTAGCAAACAAATTACGAACATTAGGTCATAAACGAATAGCTTGCTTTTCTTGGGAAAAAATGGCAAAACAAACATTAACAGAGTACAGAAAACATCTATAACCTTTGCAAAACCAATACTCCTCCCCTATCCTATCAAAAAACAAAGCATAACCTTATTTATATAATATAATTGCTTTTTAGTTACTTTAGCGTATCTTTTGATAAATTAGTTCAGTAACAAGAGTGATTTATGTCAATAAGGTACGTTATGGGATACATATTTAGACTACTAGCTTGTCTTGTCACAGTAATACTGTTTTTATGGATTAGTAACAATCAACCTAAGCTAACCAGCTCTGCTACAGGAAATTGGTTTGATGAGAGTACTCCTCCCAGCCTAGAGTTACAAGGCAGCAAACCTAAATCGTATCTCAACGACATAAATAACCCAAAGATTTATGATGAATGCAGTCATGCAAATAAATATGGTCCGATATCTTGTAGTATAGGAATGTATGTAGATAATAGTTCTGAGTTTGTAAATGATGATTTTGAAAAATTCATAACAGTAGTAGATAGTCAAAACACATTAACAACCAATAGGCTTGATGATGGGCGTGGTATCGGTGATTATAGTAATCATATTTTTGCAGGCACACACAAAGGTCCTTGCGTTATTAGAGTAGAGATATTCGATGAAAAATCTGTTAATGGGTATGTTAATTTGTTATTACAAAAACTGGTTCAGAGAACTGATAAACCTCTAGGACTTACAGACATATAAATAACCCTGTTTACACTCTTGGCGAACCAGTACCTATCGATCTCTGATAGATACAGAGCCGTTAGCTATACCCCACCTTACCCCTGGTGACAAAATACGATCAATGAGTCTTGCAGTAATATCGAATAATAGTATATATTTTGTCAAATACAAATTTGTTTATAGGTTTCTTGGTACCGATCTCAAAACTTTTGAGTTTAAAGTATTTTAATCTACTTTAGCTCTAACGACTATATAACGCTCCCTACCTTCGCCCTCTGATTCTGTAGTAACACCCATTTCTGATGCCACTTTATGCACAATTCGTCTGTCAGCTGGATTCATAGGCTTGAGCTTGAGGTCTTCACCAGAATCTATAACCTTATTTACCCAAATCTCGGCTTTCTCTGCTATCCTGTTTGCTCTCTGCTTTTTGTAATCAGCTACGTCGATGTTAACCCTGTAGTAATCATAATTATTATTCTTGAGAGCCGAAGACACCATAAATTGCAAAGACCGCAATGTATCACCTCTCTGCCCTATCAAAAAGCCGTTTAGATTAGTAGATGGTATAGATAGTTCTATAACCTCATCTTCAATAGTGGCGTATACGTTGGTATTTAAGCCAAAAAAAGACAATATATCTTCTAGGTATTTCTTTGCGTACTGTATAGACTCCTCCATAGCTAACTCCTCTTCTTAGATTTACTAGAGCCACCCTTTGTAGATTTACGCTTTGTTGTTTTTGTTTTTATGTCTGTGGCTGTGGTTTTATTAAACCCACCAGACTTATCAGACTCCTTGGATACTGACGATACAGACACGACCCTAGCCGTAGACTGAACCTTCTTCCTACCAGATGAGGACGTCTTACTACCTCTTTTATTAGATGCGTCATCTTTGTGAAGCGACTGAGCAATATCTACCTCATCTTCTTTAAGTACTTTGGTTTGTTGAATTATAGCTATTAGACCAGTCACAAACCAATAAAGACTTAGTGCTGCAGCGATATGAATTGTAAAGAAAAATATCATGACAGGTATCAAAAATTTTGTGAGCTGACCAACCGCAGCATTGACTTCTGCTTGGTCAGCCTCTTTGCCATCACCTGCTTCTTTGAGTATTTGGCGCAGCTTCCTAGTGTTTCCGTCGTCCGGCATGAGC
>JAGQMT010000069.1 GCA_020428565.1 Candidatus Saccharimonadota bacterium
CTAAGATCACAATTATTAAGTCGCAAAAAAATAGAACTGGTAGTCATGTAAGTACGAACGTCATTAATCCGCCACAGATGTACTTCAAACTCGGTCAATGCCTTGGTTTCGGCCACATCCAAATCGGCAAATTTATGTTTGGCATTATGCGTCTTGGCATAAAACGTCCTAATAATAGCCGGATGCAAAGCTATATTCCGAAACAGCATAGCTGGTAGACGAGTAGAGAACAACTTGGAAGCCGCAATATACATACGTCGTCGTGTTGTAGAAAAGGTAAAATCTTCATAATGAGCAAACCCCACCACACTAATCAACAAATCAACTTTTTTGGCAATATCAGGATACTTTTGCAACATTCTGGTTACCACTGTAAAGCCATAAGATATACCAACTATGGTAATGCGCCGACTCTTATAACGTAGCTTGACAACCGAAGCCAAATAATCAGCCATGGTATCCATATCTGGCTTTTCGCCAATCTTGAAAAAACTATCCATACCTCCAAACCCAGGCAAGTCTGGCAAAGTCACCCCTCCATACGAATTCAAAGCCTCGGCCAAACCATACATTCTCTCAAGACTAGAATGATGACCATAAATTAACAATATTTCTCTTTTCTTGTTCTTGATTGGTGGCAACCTTAGCATTCGGCCACGCAAACCGTTCATGTTTAAAGACACTATGTATTCTTCTGGTATGACAGGGATTTTATTATTCATTTTAATTAGATTCTATCAGGCACCTATGCAAAACAACAACCAAAAGCATGATAAATATAACAAATCAATCGATTAACACCAAGCCTCTAAACAACCTAGAGAGCTTAGATCGACCACCCTCACCACGATACGTCTTGTCTATAATCCAGATTGCATAACCAACAAACATCATACTTTCACCCAATAACGCCAAGCTGAACCAATTCACCATATTGGTTGAACCAAATGTTATATAACCACCCACCAAAATCAATATAAACGATATTAACCGCAAAAAACGCCACAGCCTAACACCCTTCTTCTTTCTTGTCTTTGTCAGAGCAGTGTCTACCACTACAGTAGCCGCCATACTGATACCAAACAGCGAAACTCCAAACATATGGATCCGAAAAGACCACGGCTCCCACGCAACTGTAAACAACGCCGCAATCGACAACCCAAGAACTGTCAATGTCACTAAGCCAGTCACTGGCCTAGAGTGCCTAAATGTTCGCCGCAAATAATTACGCCAACGCCATAAACCATAAGCCCCAAAAAACAAAGCCGCCGCCAAATATGGCGAAGTCCTAACATCGCGCCCAAAGTCACTCAACGCTGTCTGCCACACAAGCATATCGGGACGAATCAAAAAGCACACAACAAAAAACAAAGCCATTATAATCAATCCTGCTACACCCCAAAAACGACCATGCAAGTTACGCATCAACCGAAAAATAATTACTCGATTACCAATATAATGCACCGTGCGCTTACCAATGCCAAAACTCCGATAGTCAACCAGACCCCGCTTGCGCATAGTTGGCGTCATCAACCTAGCCAAACTATTTCGTGACTTACTAGCTCTTGATTTCTTGGTTGTGTGTTTGGTTTTGCGCTTCATCGATACCTTACATATTTGTATTTTGTTTTATTTATCCTACCGTCCGTTTACATCATGTACTATCGTAAAGGACAACAGATTTTCAATATAACTATAGTATACAACAAAATAATTATAAATTACCAAGAACCATACCAATTAAAGCTAGTACAATGATACAATAGATACAATAAAAGCTAGTTCAAGCATTCACCAACCACGAAAGGACTTTGGATGTCAGCAATCAAAACCACAAACCTCACAAAGACTTATGGTAAAAAAGACACTCTATTCACAGCCTTAGACAATGTATCAATCGATATTCAAAACGGTGAAAAGGTGGCCATTATTGGCAAGAGCGGTAGCGGTAAAAGCACCCTGATGCACATTGTCGCATTACTCGATTCGCCAACTAGCGGAGACATAGAAATTAACGGCAAAAACATTGCTGACTACAGCACCAAACAAATCGACCAACTGCGCAACGATGAATTTGGCTTTGTCTTCCAACAGTTTTTTCTGAATGCCAACAACTCTGTACTAGACAACGTGACGCTACCTCTCAAGATAGCGGGCATCAAGCCCAAATCTCGTAACCAGAGGGGGTTAGAAGCCCTAAGGGCCGTAGGTCTCGAGGATAAGGCCAAAAACAAGGCCAACGACCTCAGTGGTGGTCAAAAGCAACGTGTCGTTATCGCACGAGCACTTATCAATAATCCAAAGATAATCTTTGCCGACGAACCAACGGGCAATTTAGACAGTAACACTGGTCAAAAAATCGAAGAGTTACTCTTCAAGCTCAACAAAGAGCAGGGGATAACCCTCATCGTCGTCACTCACGATGAAGACCTTGCCAAAAAATTCGACCGACGCATCAATATCAAAGATGGCAAAATAACCAACACAACCAAAGGAGCCAAATAGATGAATATTCGAGACCTTATCCAAACTGCGAACGCCAACTTGCTACGAAGCAAAATCCGTACAGCCCTAACTATCATCTCGATTTTTGTTGGCGCCTTGACGATCTCACTAACTGTCGGCATCACGTCTGGCATATCTTCCTATATCAACAGCCAGCTCGGTAACGTCGGTGCAGAGAACGTCTTATTGGTTCAGCCAGCCGTCGATCAATCCATAAGTTCGGGCCCCGAAGAGTACAAAGAGGACGAAGCAACAGCAACGGTTAATAGTCCATTTATGATGCCCATGGTAACTACCGATGATATCCAAAAGATCAAATCACAGGCCAATATCGCAAAGGTAACTCCTGTGATTTATCCAAGCATTGAGTACGTTCAGTATGTAGACAACAGCAAATACGTCATCAGCGCTAGCTCCTTTATAGACGGAACGAACATCGACCTCGTTGCTGGTCAAATACCAAATAACGATAGTCAGGAACTGCAAATCGTCCTTCCCGAGGATTATATCGAAACACTTGGTTTAGGCAATGCCCAAGAGTCTATTGGGAAGATTCTCAGCATAACCGTCCGCAATACAGCCTCTAGCCAGTCACAAACTATCGACGCCACCGTCACAGGTGTTCAAGCCAAGTCACTATTGACTTCAGGTGGAGCGAGTGGCAATACTGCTTTACTCGAAGCTCTCAATAATGCTGAGAAAGACGGACTGCCAGATAATCTCAAAAATTCTTATATTGCCGTAGCTACTCAACTGACCAATGCCGACGAAGAAACCATCGAATCCACCAAAACAGCATTGGGTGAACTTGGCTATAGTGCCCAAACCGTCCAAGATCAAATTGGCATTATCAACCAAATCATCAACGCCATTACGGCCGTATTGCTGTTCTTTGGCGCCATTGCACTACTAGCAGCTAGCTTTGGTATCATCAACACTCTGTACATGTCCGTTCAAGAACGAACCAAAGAAATCGGCCTAATGAAGGCCATGGGCATGAGCAAGGGCAGAGTGTTTATCCTGTTTAGCATCGAAGCAATACTCATTGGCTTCTGGGGTAGTCTAACTGGAATTTTGGCCTCGATCGGCATAGGCAAAATAGCCAACAACATCGCATCCAATGGCTTCCTAAAAGATTTTACTGGTTTTGACCTAACCAGCTTTCCACTGACATCACTACTGCCAATCATGCTAGTCATCATGTTCATAGCGTTCCTAGCAGGCACATTACCCTCCAGAAAAGCCGCCAAACAAGACGCCATCGAAGCCCTAAAATACGAATAACCAACCAAACATTTGTACAATATTTGAGATTAGGCTCAGTGCCAGCAAACCAGGCAGACCTTGGCAGAATGGATACATGGAACGTTGTATCAAGTCGGTCAAAGAAGAGTTAGGCCCACTAAGCGACTATAAGGATGTTGACGAATTATATATTGGTGTAGCTAACGCCATTCATTACTACAACCACAGCAGAATCCACACAGCTTTAAAAATGAGTCCAACAGCTTACGCTGAAAGACTCAAACTAAAGTCGGGTTCAGTATTTAAACGTCGAGGAATGGTGTTCGGTAAAAAGGTAGCTTGACAACCATCCACAAGGCGGTAGTTACGCTGGCTCG
>JAGQMT010000006.1 GCA_020428565.1 Candidatus Saccharimonadota bacterium
TAGTTAGTTCAGTAATCAATGATATAGTTTGTTGATGTGCCAGAATCTAATCTAAACAAGATAAACATAGCACCTATTATCACCAATATTATATTAATGATGAGCAGGAGCAAGATTGACCGATTGTGAAAATATTTACTTGGAATTGTCATATTTTATAGCTTATATTATACACCTTAATTTAGGTGCATAAAAAACCTTTTGAACAATATTGATTAGTCGTACTGATCGCCGGTTCGCATCCTATCGAACTTTACACCAAAATAAAACACCTCAGACAAGCTGAGGTACTTTATTTGGCGCGCTCGACCGGATTCGAACCGGCGATCTCCTCCGTGACAGGGAGGCATGTTAGGCCTCTACACCACGAGCGCACAAATAACTACGTTATTCTAACAATTTTATCTGTTATTTTCAAGTATTTCCTGCAGAGCATAAACATAGTATACATCTGGAGCCGAAGATGGGACTCGAACCCACGACCTGCTCGTTACGAATGAGCTGCTCTACCAACTGAGCCACTTCGGCAAATGTACGTATTTATTCTACACCAATACTACGGTGTTGCAATATAGTATCTAGGAGGGCTAGATTCCTTGAGTTCTCCGACATAGTTACCAATATCACGAAGATTTATCTGAATATGAGCTGCTTTTGCTTTGGTATTATCCAGACTTATCGTTTTTACTATCTCTAGACTATAGCCAGTATTAATTACTTCTGAGTATTTTCCGACGCCTTGCGCAAATATAACCTCAGTCACCTTGGGTGAAACAGTCTTCAGGGAAGACGTAATATCCAACCCATACTCACCACCATTAGCCTTGGATGTCTCATCATCAGAGTATCTAGCCACTACATCAGCAAACTCAGCACCAGCATTTAGTTCTACAAGGGCATCCTCCGCTTTAATCTTTGCATCTTGGTCCAAAACAGCGACAACTTTCCTAGCCAGTATCTGTTGTTTGAACGTTCTCTTGAAATCATTGATGTCCCAATCATAATAATCTTTCAGAACATCCTCCAATGTTCCATCGGCAAAGCCTAGACGATTCTGCTTGATACTAATATCCATCTCACGCTCAAGTTCAGATAATGACACAGATATGCCATTGTCATCTGCTAAGCGCTTAACATAAGCATCATTGATTACTTGATTCAGCGCATCCTTCTTCAGGTCATTCAGTTGCCCTTGATTTTCTTCTAATTGGAAGTTAATTTTTTGTTTATTCTCATAATAATGAATACTACGCCTTAACTCGAACAAATAACTCTCATAAGAAACAAACCTACCACCAGCTCTCGCAATAGGAAAAGGTACAATTTGTGTAATTCTATAAGTAAAGGTGGAGGTGTTCTGAAACCTATATAGGTTTAGCATAGTAAATACTAACAAGGCGACAAACGTAGCAATAAAAATAGTTACAGACAGCCATACAATCTTATGCCTAGAATGTTGTAAAGGATATATGTACTTGCGCGCGCCAGAGAGTACCTCTTCTCTGTGTTCGGCTACTGTTTCATTGGTGATATACGGCAACACAGCCTTGCTAGCGACATCCTTTGTTCTAGAGCCTCGAATTTTACCAACTTTATTCTTTACATTACTCAGCTTATTCTTCATCATAATACTCCTGATTTTTCTCAGACTCCACCTTGCCACCATATCCAAGATCTCTCAGGATATGCAACATCTTTTTTTGCACACGAGCTGGATGATGCACATCGTTAATCGTCAAGCTACCTACAAAAGTCTGTACAACTATTGTACCAAATCCAAGCAAAGTTTGCTGTATTCCGTTGACCTCATAATTGACCATCTGTACCTGATCTAAGCCAATAGTAACCATACCTCTACTAAAGAATCCTTTTTGCGTAATCTGTACCAATCTTTGATCAGTCACTATATAAACGCTGTAATACCAGCTAATCCAAAATGGGAGCATAAATATTGTCGCCAACAGTACACCCGTAGCCATAGCAATATACATCGTATTCATAGTTGGTAGCTTATCTGGATTATTCACATAAACATAACTCATAGCCACGATGACTAGCATTGGCAGTAACAGTCCGACAGACGCCAAAATAAGCCCCTTTCTCATAACCACAGGATGTTTACGAAATACGAACAACACCCCTTCATCATCAAACTGTTCGCTAAAATAACGAACAAAATCATCATCTCTCTCGCTTACACTATTAGACATAAGCTTAATTATATAATAGCCGATAACATATGACCACTGTTCATTGCCGTGGTGTTATATATGAACAGAAGGAATAAACCCTAGGCCATTGACCTAGGGTTTATTCTTGGTGCCCCCGCCAGGACTCGAACCTGGAGCTTCTCCTTAGGAGAGAGACGTTTTATCCATTGAACTACAGGGGCATCGATTCATTTAATACCCTGTATACTAACACAAACTACTCAGTTTTTCTATTCTTAGCCTGAGTATAAACCTCAAACACTGTCTCGTAATCAAATATCTCGCTATCACTAAACCAATGATCTATCTCCTCCTCAGCCTCCGCAACATCTCCGGATGCATGAATAATATTCGGAATGCCTATACCCTCCTTATCCGCATGCCCAAAGCTAATATGAGCATAGTCACCGCGAATCGTTCCAGGAGGAGCAGACTTTGGCTCTGTTGTACCAACCATCTTACGAACTAACGCCACCGCTTCTACACCTTCTAATACAAAGGCAATAACGGGTCCTTCTTGCATCATCCTCAAGGTAATCTCAAACTTATCCTTGCCACGTCTCGATACCATCTTGCCGATATTTTCATAATGCTCAAAATAATGTTCAGTACTCGGCTGAAACATTCTGCACGCTACTATCTTGAGGCCGACTCTCTCAAATCTACTAATTATTTCACCGATAATACCCCGCTTCACTGTATCCGGTTTTAGTATGATTAGGGTTCTTTCCATATTTTACTCAGCTTTCCTAAAATTTTATTCTTACTGTCATCTAATATATCAGGCTTTTACCCCTGTTGTAAAATACGTTAGATTGAATAAATAATTTATTCAATACTACCACTGTTAATTTACTTAGCATAACTGTTATAATACCGTCATGCTTGTATCAAAACTACGCGTAGATTTCTTGGAACATATGGAAGTTGAACAGAACCGATCCCAAAAAACTATACAAAATTACGACCATTACCTTACCCGCCTAACAGATTTCGCAGGCGACGACCTTGATATAAAAGATATTAACTCAGAGCTTATCCGTAAATGGCGTCTATGGCTAAATAGACTCGGTACCAACACGTCCGATGAATTACAAAAAAATACTCAAAACTACCATCTCATTGCTCTGCGTAGTTTTTTGAAGTACTGCGCCAAACGAGACATAGCCACAATGCCCGCAGACAAGATAGAGCTAGCCAGAACCAATCGCAAACAAGTAACGTTCCTGTCGCCAGAAGAACTAGAACGCATATTAAAACAACCAGATATCAGTAAAGTAGCTGGGGTCAGAGACAGGGCCATCATAGAATTGCTCTTTTCTAGCGGCCTACGTGTATCAGAACTAGTAAACCTAGATATCAGCCACATTAACCTCAAACGGAGAGAGTTTATGGTACGAGGCAAAGGACAAAAGGACCGCCCCGTTTTCATCAGTAAAATTGCAGCTGATTGGGTTCAAGCATATATTGAAATGCGCGACGACAACAAACAGCCCTTATTCATCAGGCATGGTTCCACCACCAAAAGTGCTAGTACCGATGGTAATTATTACAGACTAACCGTTAGATCTATCCAGAGATTAATCAAAAAGTACGCCCTGCTTGCGGGCATTACCAAAAACGTTAGCCCACACACCCTGAGACATAGCTTTGCTACCGACCTACTGATGAATGGAGCAGACTTACGATCGGTGCAAGCCATGCTTGGGCATAGCAATATCTCCACCACGCAAATCTACACCCATGTAACTGATCCACACTTGCGATCCACACACGAACAGTTCCATGGCAAAAGTAGATAAAGACCACCAAGACTCAAACACCCCTATGAACTATGATGCCTACTAACTAAAGCTCAAGTCGATCCTAAGGAGCGAGGCATCCCCCTTCGGAGCCAGAATTCGATACAGTAGGAATATAATTATACAACTTACATATCCTATCGCCACTAAATACCGAGAAAGGATGCGTAAAGGTATCCGCATCACCCCCGAGTGGTACACGGACCAAAATACGTCTAGCGACATAGTTCGCATAGCCAGTAGAATCAATCTCCGCCTGCGTATCCACAACCGTAAGTGACTCGCCCGTAGTATTTGTGAAACTCATTGTTACGCCAACGGACTGTAATCCGTAGACTAAAGACTGACGAATATAAAATTCACTTCCTAAGGCAGTACCCAAATTCAAGGTCACGTTATCAAGGCCAGTCGCCGCAGACACTATGTTAGGATTCGACCCAGGCGTAACAGTGAATGTATTAGACCCCGTAGCTACTGGATATATATATACCGTATAGCTACTAGTCGTCAAGCCCGACCTGCTATACTGATCGACCGGTATTATATCTAGCTTAATGATATCCGCTCTGCCTTCACTCCCCCATTCTGACTGCTGTAATAATTGTGGCGTGCCGTCTCCTGACATAGATCCTACAGGACTATTATGCCAACCATCCACCTGAATTTTTAATGACTTAAGCGTATTGTTCGCTGGCAGCACACCGTCTTCTACTTTTACCCGAGCAATACTATCACCTGACTCAGGGATTATAGTCTTAAAATCAACTAGCCTTGTTGCATATGTCAGACAACCAATACGCATACCAGAATCTGCATCTATATTATAATTACCACCGCCCGAGGCCCCACAGGTAGACTTTAGTTTCTGACCTCCCTTAATTTCTGCCAACGCAACATTGACACCACTCTCCGCAGCATAATAAGCCTGTGTATAGAGATGCTCCTCTAATGTCCTAGTCTGAGCATTACGCACTATAGCGGAATAACCAAGCACCACGATACCCAAAAGGCCCATAATAATCATTACCGAAAAAATCGCCACCATACCTGATGTGTTGTCGTAAAACCTTCTCTGCATTGCTATACCTTCATTACCTTTAGTATTATACATTTAACTTACCTTAGCCTCGCATCTACAACTGTACTATAGCTACTAACAGCGCAAAATTGACCGCCTATCAATAACGCCTTACAGCCCTTATTAGGGTCATTGTCTACAAAATCAGAGTCCTCGCCATAAGCAACTGTAGCTTTGACCGTTCTTAATCCATCGGCAGTTGAATCAAAAGTCAAATCCACCAGTCTCATGCCTACCGACAACATTTCTGAACCGCCAAGCGCATAGTCGGCGATACCATAAGGAAAGCCACCCCCATCACTAACATAAATCACACACTCATTATACAAACGAGAGCTTACCCCTGTCTTCCCGAATACAAATAAAGCTTCGTTTTCACTATCAGTACCCAGACGAATATTCATCGCATAATTAAACCTGTCATTGCCCACACAGAGTGTTCGTTCCTCATACTCCCGACCGCCACCATTACGCTTTTTGGCTTTTGTATCCGTCCAAACAGTAGCTCCGCTATTCATGATAAACGAGTTTGCCACGCTATCCACTACTCGTCTAGCGGCATCTTGCGTTTTAGCAGTCAGCACCCCTTTGTAATACATCTTACCTACGTGTATGATAGCATACGAGCAGAGCAACAATACCATCGAAAACACAACCGTGGAAATCATCAACTCAACAATAGTAAAACCTTTATCTTGTCTCATTCTTAATTAATTCGATACCCCATAATTACTCGCCCCTTATTTCCAGTCATGCTATTCCATTGTACAGTAAACACGTAGCCACCATCAGCACTACGCTTGATACTCTTGTAATAATCAGTACCCCTACTATCCACACATTTACCGCCGGCATAGCTTGTACTAGTCAAAACGGTCGCGTTACTGACGCTACGAATCGTCATGGTAGCATCAATACAAAAGTTACTATCCGTTGATGCAGGTATGCTACTTAGACTAGAGAAACTCAAGCGCCGAAACAACTCTATGTCACCCTGTATGATTTTTGACGCCACAGTACGTTCTGAATTATCTTGAATCGTAACCATGTTTCTATTCATTACCGCATACGACATACCTAGAACGCCACTAATAATAGCGATGGATAGCAATACTTCGATAATAGTATCACCCCTGGAAGACTTCATGGGGCCACTACCCATAGCAAGGATCCCCTGGCCCAGGCTTAATATCTATCTCTGTCACCATAGAAGCGCTCATAGAACTTCCGCTTGGACTCAAAGTAATAGAAGCCTTCCTGCCACCAGATCCTGATTCGCCTAGGCAAATTACAGCCCCCGTATAATAAAGATCTGCATACCCATTAATTGTAAGATATTGCGAAGGATTTGTCTGAAAATCCTCTGACACCCTGCCACTATCACTAAAAAGGTTACCAGTAAGAAAAGGAAGCCATATACCAGGCTCTACTGACGTTATATCTGTTGATAAATATTTAGTCACTAAGATATTTTTTAAATTCGTGGCGTTATCTATCAGTGACACCACTTTACGAATACTCACCCTATCTGTCTGGCCAATAAAATAACTACCCTGCTCGACTCTAGCTAAATATTGTATGCCGACGGGTATCATAGTGTCAGAATCTCCTATCAATGCCACTTGTTCAGGATTTAACTTCTGACCGGTTTTATCATCTCTCCTTATTAACATGTTAGATACCTGGAATCTACCATCATCGCCAAGTGTCAATACCTTACCACCAAAGGTGCACTGTCCGTCAGATGAGGCGCCAGCATCAGAAGATATCACTGGTCCATTGGAAATATTAGCCCATGTACAACTGACTCCATCTAGCCCACTGTTGCTTTTTTCGGTATCGCTAATCACCTTTTGCATACTAGCCTCTATCTCTCTGACAGATTGAGTAAATTGTGCTCTAGCCTGCCTACCAGAAAACGCCGTAACAATTCCAGCAAACATAGCACCAGTCACCGCTATCACTATCAGCAACTCGGTTATCGTATAACCAGATTGATTACTCTCACCACCCCCTAGAGTGTGACCATTTGCTAGTCGACGCTTCATACAATGAATTATAGCATAAGCGTATCAATATCATGCAAATAATTACCGCAAAAGTATCGCTTGTTTGTACCAAGCAATGATACTAGCACCAAATACATAAGTGATTATCGTAGCCACTATCAAGAACGGACCGAATGGCAGATGAGACTTGCGGTCTAACCTCTTGAGTAGTAGCCCGGGCACTGCAATCAACGAACCTAACGTAGATGCTAAAAACAACACCAAAAACGCCTTGAACGGGTCGTATAATAAAACACCTATCACAAATCCTAACTTCACATCACCACCGCCAATCCATCGGCCATCAGATATCTGGAATAATCCACAAAATACCCCACCGGCAACCAATACAGAAGCAACCAACATAGCTAGCGCGTGCAAAATACCAGAGTTACCAGTGGCTATCGCCACGGCAGTATGTACGGCTACTAGAGCCACCGCTACTAGCATCATCGGATTAGGTAAGATCATCCACCTTAGGTCATACACCAAGAGCGCCATAAAAACCGTCAGTATCAGTAACCACAATCCAAACATCATCCAAGCCACAGAGGTAGTTAAACTAGTTGGCCAAACAATGTAGGATAATACAAACAATGTTGCTGTAGCTAGCTCAACCAGTGGGTATTGCCAAGATACACCAACCTTACAATATCGGCATTTACCACGCAGTAGAGCCCAGCTCACCACAGGCAATAAATCGTACCATGCAAGCTCGTGTTTGCAATGTACGCACATACTACGACCATGCAATATTGAGTATTGGCGAGCACTAACACCTTGAGCTTTTGCCTCAGCCTCTCCTTTACCAGAAACAGGCTGCTTGGATTTAGTAGATTTAGACTTCTTTGGTGATGAGTTAGATTGCATATAAACCCGCCAAACCCAAGCATTCACAAAACTACCTAAGCACAACCCTAATCCAAATAAAACTACGATAATCATTAGCAATATAATATCATTACTATCACAAAATAAACAATAGCGACCTATATAGGTCGCTATTGTTTATTAGAGATAGATTCAAATAACAGAGTCTATCAAGTTGCTAGTTAATACACTGCAAGTTGCCTCTGTCAGTAGCATTCTCAGCAACATATATCACTGACACAGCCCGAGGATTCCTATTAGTAGAGTTTATTCCCGTTCCCGACTCATTACATCCAAATCCAAGAACAATAGTTATCGAGTTAATATTCACATGACTAACCGTAGCAGTGGTTGAACCCCCTACCACCGTAGGAGTATATGTCCCTGATGAAGTTAGGTCAGTAATAAATATAGAACCAACATTAGTCGAACTCCATGTGATGGCACTACTACTAGACCTATAGATACCCAACCTTGCCGTTTCGACGTTTGTCACAGAAGCGTTAGGCCTAAAACTCACACTAGTATCAGATGCTGTGGTGCCATCACCCGAGTTAATCTGAGTAATCTTAGCTCCGTTTGCATTCGTAGATGCATTGTTAATTGCAGTAACAATTGCCGAGGCATCCGACTTACGCTGAGTGTTTCTCTGGCTCCTCTGCAAGGCCGGAATCGCCAAGAAGACAATCAGCATGATCAAACCAGCAATAGCTAGCACAATCAAAACTTCGATGATTGTGAAGCCCTTGTTATCTTTATTTAATTTACTTACCATAGTGCAAATGCCCCCTTTGACTAATTGCGTTTGTTAATTTATGAATGAATAATACAGCCTGTGTGCAAAAAGCGCAAGCTTTTTATATACAAATTATCCACACCCGACGTTGCCAAGAACGCAACAAATAGCGCCCTAACCGCCTAAGCCAGATTGATTAGCCAAGCCATAAATTGGTAATAAGATTGCCCCAACTAATATAAAGGCCACTATGCCGAGCATCACCATCATCATTGGCTCTATGATTGTTGATATAGTCTTGATCTGGTTATCGACTTCTTTTTCGTAATAATCAGCGATTTTGTTAAGCATCTCCTCGACAGAACCAGACTGTTCACCAATGCGAAGCATCTTGGGAACAAGCTCCAAGAAGTTCGGGTCACCATCTATGGCGTCCGAAAGTGCTTTGCCTCCACGAACTTTCTCTATAGCACGAACTATCGATGCCTCGACATGAACGTTATTAATAGCCCTAGAAACAATGTCCAATACCTGCAGTAATGGCACGCCGCTCGCTACCAATATCGCGCCCGTACGCGCAAACCTCGCCATATACATCTTGTGAAACAGCTCACCCATAGGCCACATCTTCATCTTTAGCCTATCTATAACGATCTTACCAGGGCCACTCCTAGCCCAATTCGTAGTCAT
Source organism: Candidatus Saccharimonadota bacterium (assembly GCA_020428565.1). GTDB lineage: Bacteria > Patescibacteriota > Saccharimonadia > Saccharimonadales > JACDBH01 > JAGQMT01. Next base: position 9,435 of record JAGQMT010000006.1, read on the forward strand.
AAACACTAATACCACCACAATCAAAATCGTAGCCCACCAATAATTGATGATGAAATGCGATAATGCCAGCAAAGCCCGAGTAGTAATCGGCAAACTTGCACCCGGCATATCCTTGTAGATACCTTCTACCTGAGGCAATACACTCACCACCATAAACCCGACCACGCCAACCATCACTAACAATACTATACCTGGGTAAGCCATAGCCCCTCGTACCTTGGCGAGCATCTCGGCGTCCTTCTCCTGCTGAAGTGCAATACGGTCCAAGGCCGCGTCTAGCGTACCAGACGTCTCACCAGCGGCGACTAGGTTGATAAATATTTGATTAAACACCTTGGGGTACTTAGCCAATGCATCCGACAAAGTACTACCCGCCTCGATATCTGTAATCAACTTACTAATTATGATCTTTAGGGGTTTACTCTGAGTCTGGTCTAGTACACTACGCAAGCTCTGCATTAGTGGCAAGCCAGCGTTAATAAGTGTAGACAGCTGCCTAGCAAACAGAATCCTATCCCTAGCCTTGACCTTATTCTTAAGCTTTGAAAAGATATTATCGCCACCAGCGTCTTTGAGGGTTATGTCTATCGGCGCTAAACCTTCTTGGCGAATCAACCGTGCAGCCGACTGTTCGTTTTCTGCCTCTACCTCAGCCTGGATCTTCTCTCCGGTCTTACCATCTCTAGCCGTGTATTTAAAGGTTAGCATATATAAATTAGCCTCTCATAAGCCTATCTAGTTCATCTATGTCTATTGCAAAATTACGAGCTTCTTCGTATGTGATTGTACCAGCATGGATTAAGTTAACCAATGTCTTATCCATGCTCTGCATACCAAACTCAGCACCAGTCTGAATAACAGCGTCTAGTTGATGAGTCTTACCTTCACGAATGATATTTCTAACAGCCGGTGTACCAATCAATATCTCAGCC
>JAGQMT010000070.1 GCA_020428565.1 Candidatus Saccharimonadota bacterium
TATCACTAGGCACAAGGTAGCAATAAGCCTGATCACTACTGCGCCCGACTCTACCCCGTAGTTGATGCATTTGCGCCAAACCAAAGCGTTCGGCACCCTCGATAACCATCACCGAAGCGTTCGGGACGTTGACACCGACCTCAATTACTGTCGTAGACACCAATATGTCAATCTTACCAGCTGCAAAATCATTCATGATTTTGTCTTTGGCGTCAGATTTTAGCTTGCCATGTAACATCGCTACTTGTCGGTGCTTGAAAGTAGTCGTTAATTTTTTGTAAATCGTTTCTACATTTGTGGCTTCTAGCTTGCTAGCGCTTTCGATTAGGGGACAAACTACATAGACTTGATGTCCGTTGGTTATTTCGGCTTCAATGTGCTGGTTCATAGGGTCACGACTATTTGGTGATGCTATATTGGTGATTATCGGTTTACGTCCAGCTGGCATTGCGTCGATGATTGATATATCTAGTTCGCCATATAGTGTCAGAGCCAAGCTTCTGGGTATTGGCGTGGCCGTCATCGACAAAATATGTGGCATCAATGTATTGTGCTTGAGTAATTCTGTTCTTTGGTCGACACCAAAGCGATGCTGTTCGTCTATAATGATTAGTCCTAGGTTTTTGAAATTTCAGCCTTGGAGTAATGAGTGCGTCCCAACAACCAGCTGTATGTCACCTGTCGCTAAATCATTGTGCAGGGTTTTTTTGATAGATGATTTTTGGCTTCCAGTTAGTAGCTCTACCCGGCGAACACCAACCTTTGGCATGAGCGAACTTAATGTTTCGAAGTGTTGTTTAGCCAATATTTCTGTTGGAGCAAGGTATGCCACTTGGTAATCGGCGGACACTGCCATAGCAATAGCCATGGCCGATACAACAGTTTTACCCGAGCCTACATCACCTTCGACTAGCCTATTCATGGGCTTGGTTTTATCAATGTCTTGCAAGATTTGCCACATCACCTGACGCTGAGAATCGGTTAGTTGAAATGGCAAAGATGATACAAACTGCTGAGCTAATTGTTGACTAAAGGCTATTTTTGGTGCAAGTTGGTTGGAATTAGCTGATTTCAACATATCACTGGCTAGCATTAGTTCAAATATTTCTATAAACGACATGGTTCGTTTGGCTTGATTCAACTCCGACTGAGTCTCTGGGAAATGCAATGTCTTGATTGCTTTAGAGTAGTCCATTAGAGCAAAACGTTTGATAATGTCTTGCGGTACCAGAGGTGGAAGATTCGGGAGATAACCTACGGCTTCGAAGATGGCTTTGCGCAACGTGGTGTTTTTGAGTCCTTTGGTTTCGCGGTAAATAGGTACTATTCTAGCAGTATGAATAGGATTTTCGCCTTCTAATTCCATGGACGGATTAGTTATGGCATAACGACCAGATTTGTACTCTAGCTTACCAGTCACAAAATAATCTTTGCCAAGTTTAATGGCGTTTTTGCGATAAGGCTGGTTGAACCAAACTACCCTCAATGCCCCAGTATCATCTACGGCTGAGGCTTCGGTGATGTGCATGCCACGCTTGACATAACGGTCGGTCACTTTCTCTATTTGACATTTCAGAGTCAAGGTACCTGGTTGAGCATCCTTAATAAGCGTAATCTGTGAATAGTCATGATAATCTCTAGGAAAATACTGTAATAAATCACTGATATTAGTGATTCCTGCATCTATAAACGCCGATTCCACCTTACTACCAATACCTTTAAGCTCTGTCAATCGTCCTGAAATCATAGAATTAGTATAACAGTGCAAACTATAATTTGCTTAATGCGTTAGTTTTGTGGCTGGTCTTAGGGTACTTAATTGGTTTGTTCTGTGGTAGTTGTTTTGGCAAAGGCCTGACTAATGTACGCTTGAATCTCGGAATAGTCAAATATACCCTGAACAGGACGCACGATACTTACTCCATTGTAAGTTCCAGTTGTTACTAGGCGATTATCTTCATCGTCAAGTGATAATTGGATTATTTTGTCACTAGATACATTACTGGCAATACTAACGGCAGTCTTGAGGCTAGATGTTTCGATATTACTAGTTATATTTTGTCCTAGTGATCCAAAGACAGAAATAACTTTGGTCGGATTGGCTAATGTTCCCGAACTAGAAGCTTTATCTAGGATGCCTTTGGCTACGGCCTGTTGATTGCGTTCACGATCAAAGTTGCTTGACGAAAAGCCATAGCCACCAAAAGAACCTCTGGCCCTAGATAAGTTTAGAGCTGTGTCGCCATCTATACTCGAAACACCATTTGGAAGCTTGAGCTTGGTTGCAACATCATAGATGCCTCTTGGGTCGTCGCTTTCTATATTGACATCTATGCCACCGAGGGCATCGACCACGTCTTTGACGACTGTATAGTTAATTTTTGCATAATAATGCACATCGACACCTAATACTACGCCAACCTGTTCGGCAAATTTGCTACTGGCCTGGACTTCATCTTGTTCATATTGGTCTAATGCACAGTAGTAAGATGCGTTGATTTTGCCCTGATTGCCTAAAGAACAGGTTGAATTGTACTTGACCCAAAGGTCTCTAGGTACACTGACCATGTTGGCATCATAGGTGGTCTGGTTGACGCTTAGTACCAATATCGAATCAGCTAAATGCGCCCCTGAATGACCTTCGTCATCTTCGGATGTACCAAAAATAAGTATATTGGTCCGACCGCTGGCGTCTTGTTTGAGTGGCTCGTTTTTGGTAATAAGATCAAATAAGTTACCGTTGAAAATTCCATTGATTTTGTTCCAAAGCACAGACCCATATACCACACCAAGGCCAATGATAATCGTCATTATGATTAGTGTGATTTTCTTTTTGGTCAGTCGCTTTTTGGGCCTTGATTCCTCTGGAGTGACAGTTGAATTGTGAATAGGCAAGGCTTTGCCAACCTGATAAATATCAGCTTGATCAGGGTTATTGTCACTCACTGGATTTTTTATGGATTTTTTCACAATCTTTATTTATTATAGATTATTTTGCTAAGAATTGGCTGAAAAAACAGCATTTTAGTGATTATTCTGGCTTCTTGACCAAAAATACCGTCGAAGGACCAAAATATGTATTGGCTAAACTTCCTTGCAGTAAATTCTCTATAGCCAATAATCCACCGTGTGGTACGATTTTTTTGATCCTAGGGCTTCTGAGGTTAGAAACAGACAAGACCTTCTCGACCTTTAGCCCTGCATGAGCTAGCTGTTTGCGAACGGTCTTGGGATTGTGATTGACAAAAGCTATATCACCCTCTTTGCGATTTGCTTCTGATCTGATGTCGACTGGTTCTAGTGGCAGTTTTTTGCCTTTGGCAATATGCTTGACTCGATTCTTGAAATTGGCGTAGTTAGCAAACTCAAAGAAGAAATAACCCCCTGGTTTGAGAATTCTGGCAATCTCTGCAAACTCTGCGGTTGGATCTGGTAAATGGTGCAAGACTCGGACGACAGTAACTAAATCTATACTTGCATCATCAAACTTTAAATCATCGGCCTGCATCAATTGAATATCTACGGTTGGATAGTCCTTGAGATAATCTTGGGCGATATCTAGTTGTTGTTGACTTGGCTCTGCAAGAGTGACTTTATCGGCATATTTGGTAAGTACCGCACTTAGCCTACCGTAGCCACCGCCAACGTCTACAGCGTGGTCAAAATGCTTTCCACCTAGTAGTTTGCTGAGAGCTATGACTTCTGATGCATGTTCGTAATCTCGTCCATTCCAGTAGTGAAGATAGTTATGATTAGGGTCATTATAGTGATCGGCTTTTTTGTGAGACTTTGCCTGTTGTTTGGTATTACCTTTTGGGGTGTTAGCTTTTGACTTTTGCTTGGTTGATGTCTTGTTTTTACTCATAGTTGTTTAGTATACCTTCTTGCTTGTATAAATTATATCTTAAATTATCTTAACTAAAGCTAAATGCTTTTTGCCTCTTATTAGTA
>JAGQMT010000071.1 GCA_020428565.1 Candidatus Saccharimonadota bacterium
ATATCTGCCAGTGTGGTTTTGGATTTGGGCCATTCGATAAATGCGCGTACTTCGCGTTCTAATACGTCTGCTGGTTTACTAAAGTCAAGAATACCATCAGATTTTGTTAGTTTTTTGGAGTAAGTAGGTTTATTCGGGTGTCCTTCTATAAGATCTGCTAGCTTTGATTGATCTATACCTTTGGTTTTACCAGCTAGATAGCTGGGCACATTATTTTTTAAAAGTGCATCGCTTAGGTGTACGAGTTTATTTGTGAGGGTTTTGCCTGTTTCTGTGCCATCTAGCTCTTGTTCGCCAACTGAAATAATATCCCCAGTGTCCATGCCCTCGTCTATGAGCATTAGGCTGACGCCTGTTTTGGTTTGACCGCTTAATATAGAAAAAGTGATTGGATCAGCTCCTCGCCACTCTGGTAGTAGTGAGAAGTGGCTGTTGATGATACCTTTTGGGAAATAGTCTATGACATCACGCGTTACTATAATGCCAAAATCTATCAAGATTGCTAATTCGGTTATGAATGGGCGTGTTTTGATTAGGTTGGACAGTTCATCCTTGTTACTGACTGTATAAACTGGTAGGTTGTATTGCTTGGATAACTCAATAACAGGGAAGTCTCCTCTGTGATGTAGTGGCCTAGGTTTAGTGACTACGGCAATTATTTCAAAATTATCTAGTAATAACTCCAGTGATTGCGCAGCTACTGGACCGCTACCACAAAAGACTATCGGAATTTTGCTCATTTTAATCCCAGAGTTCTTTGTTGTTTTTGATGACTGATTCATAGTCTAAATTTTGCAGTTTGCCGTCCTGCGCAAGCCTTAGGAAGGCCTTGGGGTTGTCTTTTATATGGTCGATAAAAACAATACCGTTGGTATGATCTATTTCGTGCTGCAGGACTCTAGCCAGAAAGCCTTCTGCGGTAACCCGTATTTCTTTGCCTTCACTATTGAGCGCTTTGACTCTGACTTTGTTGTGTCTAGGGACCTTGCCGTATGTGTCCTTGATACTGAGGCACCCTTCGAAATCTTCTTCTACTGTGCCTTCGTATTTGGTGATTGTTGGGTTGATTAGGGTGATAAACGTTCTGTCGTTTTTATCATCAAAGTTATTGCGGACTACAACGACTCGGTAGAGTTTGTTTATCTGTACGGCGGCTAGCGCAACGCCTACCTCGTGTTCGCGACTATCTTCCCAATCGAGAGTGGCTGACTCCATGTCTAGTATTAGATTTTTTATTTCGTCTGTGATGATGCCTACTTTTTGGGATTTGGTACGGAGGCTTTTGTGAGGCAGGGTGATGATATTATTTTTGTTTGCTCTTGTCATGGAATCATTATAACAGATTGAGAGGGTCTATATCTATAGTATGATTTCCGGCTGGTAGGGCGGTCATGATATTAGTTAGGGTATTGCGATTTGAGGATCTGATAATGATATGCCAATTGTGTTGACTGTTACTTTTGGCGTAAAAAGATGGTGTCGGGTCGCTGACTGTGGCTTTGTGATTCATTTTGGTGATAGTGACTACTAGTTTCTTGAGGTAGGCTTCGGCTGACGTGTCGGTATTTCTGGATGCACTGATAATCATCATAAAAACAAATGGTGGAAAATTAAATCTTTGTCTTTCGGTTATTTCGGTAGCGTATAGCTTATGCCAATTTTGTTGCATGGCGGCCGAGAGTATGGAGCTGTCTGGTCTGAGAGTTTGCAAGACAACGCTTCCATTGGTGTGCCCTCGGCCAACTCGACCTACGGCTTGGTGTATCATCTGATAGTTTTTTTCGGTAGATGAAAAATCAGGCATAGATAGCGAAGTATCGGCGTTCACGATTCCTACGACGCTAAGTCTAGGTAGGTCTAGTCCTTTACCAAGCATTTGAGTGCCAACAAGTATATCGATGTCTCCAGACTGAATAGCCTTGTAGTGTAACGATATTTTTTCGGAGGCTAGGTTGTCTGTATCGAATCTCTGTATTCTGGCTTCGGGGTATAGACGTACTAGTGCCTCGGTAATAGCCTTCGTGCCTGGTGATCGACTTATGATATCGACACTATCGCAATCAGGGCATCTCAAAGGAGGTTTGGAGCTATAGCCACAGACATGACATCGGTTTTTATATTGATCGGAGTGTAGGGTAAGAGGTATGTCGCACCTTGGGCAGAGAGATTGCCATCCGCATTGGTTGCACAAGGTTTGCTTAGCTGTTCCACGTCGGTTGAGGAATACTAGGCTTTGTTCTTTTTTGGTAAGAGAGTTGGTTATTTTATTGAGTAGAATGTCGGATAAGAAATCGTTTTTGGTGAAATTTTGTTTATTTTTTATATCTACTATGACATTGTCGACTTTTTGTGTCGGCAAGGCCTTGTTGGTAATTCTGATGATCGGGGTGTGGGTTTTTTTGGCCAAATAATAATCGCTAATTGATGGTGTTGCCGAGCCGTAGACTATCTTGGCCTTGTTAATAGAAGCTCTTTTGGCCGCGACTCTTAGTGCATTATACCGAGGGCTTGAGTCTTGCTTGTATGAGGCTTCGTGCATTTCATCTACAATCACTAGTCCTAGGTTTTTTGTGGGTGCAAAGATCGCAGACCTAGTGCCGATAACTACTACTGGTGAGTGGGTGTTGTATATCTTTGTCCAAGCTAAGCGATGCTCTTTTTTACTTAAGGCTGAGTGCATTTGTAGCACGGAATCATGGAATATTTTTGCAAAAGTAGTGTAGGTTTGTTCGACCAGTGATATTTCTGGTACTAGAATGATAACAGATTTTTGGCGTTTTACGGCTTCGATTGCCAACTCTGTATAGATGCGAGTTTTGCCGGTGCCTGTTTCGCCATGTATCAAGAATGAACTGTTGTCAGAGCTTAAGATCTGACTTACGGCTGAAGTCTGATCTTTTGTCATTTTTGGATTATTCGTAGTTGAGATATTGTTGGATATTGAGCTATTGTTTGCGTAGTTTGCGTAGTTGGGTAGAAATAGCTTGGCTATTGGGCCATAGCCATATGGGTAGTAGTCTTTGAGCCAATCAAAGAGTTGTAGAAAATCATTTGGGACACTAATTTCCGAGAGCTGATCAACGATCGCTTTTGTTGGAAAATATGGTTTTTGTACTTTGGTGATAATGATGGCAGGGACGGTTTTTTTGCCGTATGGTACGCTGACAATACTTCCTGATTTTAGACTCGTATCGGATTGATAAGTCAGCAAGGATCTTTGTTGGTATCGGTATTCGCTGACCAAAGCTTCGTAGTAGTACATTGTATAGAATTATAGACTCTTTTTGTATTTTGGCGACTTTTACATTGCACTTGTTGTATTAAAGGGGTATACTATCCGTTGTTAGATTAACACTAGGGAGCTATGTTAGATATTTTCATCACCTCAAGAGTGAGGCGTAAGATAATTGTAATTTACGCTAAGTACCCGGACTTCAAGACTCATGTCCGAGGGCTGGCTAAGTTAATTAAAGAAGACGCTGGTAATATTCAGCGAGAATTGAAACGTTTAGAAAAAGTTGGCTTTTTGCTAAGTGAGCGTCAGGGTAACACTAAGATTTATCATACCAATAAACAATTTCCTATCTTTAAGGAACTACAGAGTATCGTCTTAAAATCGCAGAGATCCAACCAAAAGAAGCAAGTTTAGCCTAGCTCAATGAGCGGTTTGGCTGTCGGTGTTGATATTTCGTGTCTGTTAATGTATAATCTATCTTATGATTTCAGTTTCAAGAAAAGATGCAAAAGAGCCTCTAGAGAATGTTCTCAGGAGATTCAATCGTAAGGTTCAGCAGGCTGGCGTTATTATGGTTGTTAAGAACGGTCAGCGTTTTGAAAAGCCAATCAGTAAGCGTGAGCGTAGAATCAAGGCTATTACTCGTAATGAGCGTAAGGCCCTGAAGATGAAGAAGATCAAGCTGGGCCAGAGATAATTAGTTTGCATAAT
>JAGQMT010000072.1 GCA_020428565.1 Candidatus Saccharimonadota bacterium
ACCCCAGTCACGACTAGGCGGAACCGTCAAAAGCGCCACAATAATCACAACACTAAACAACCGTTCTATCGACAAAGCTTATGAATACATAAATAACAACATCGCCAACCTCGCCAATCAGTTTGTACCAGAGGGCAAAATTCAGTTTGGCATTAGTATTTATGGCTTCCGACTGCCCAAAAAGTCCATCTTTGCCAAAAACCTAGAAATAAAAAAGATTCTCCGAACTGCCAAAAGAAGCATCCGCATCATCGAAAATAAGTCCGAAGAGCTAGAGACGGCCCAGGTACTACACAACAAACTTGCCACCAACAAAGGCATAGAACTCTTGATTGTTCGGGACGGCGACACTACCATAATTGCCCGCACAACAGGCATCCAAGACATCGATGCTTACTCTAAACGCGACCAAGGACGACCAAAGCGTGACGCCAAAGTTGGCATGCTACCACCCAAACTCGCTCAGATCATTATAAATCTCACCAATCCGCCCCCTGACGCTACCGTCCTCGACCCTTTTTGTGGTACGGGGGTATTGCTACAAGAAGCCACTCTGATGAACCTAAATATTCTAGGCACCGACCTAGAGCCACGCATGATAGATTACACCCTTGCCAACCTGCAATGGCTGACTGATGTGGGCAAAGTTGCTCATGACAAACTCAATCCAAATAGCATCACGCAACACCTCGATATTGGCGACGCCACAACCCACAATTGGCAATCTTTGCCAAACTTTGGTCAAGATTTAGTCATAGCTTGCGAAACATACCTCGGCCGCCCACTATCACACCAACCAAGCCCCAGTACCCTGCAACCAATCATGGAACATGCCAATCACCTGCATCATAAATTCCTAAAAAACATCGGCAAACAAATCCCTTCTGGTACCAAACTATGCCTTGCTGTACCAGCATGGCGGACAAAAAACGGTCTAGTCCACTTATCTACTCTTGACCAGCTAGATAATCTGGGGTATAATCAAATGAGTTTTGCTCATGCAACTACCGAAGATATGGTCTATTATCGTCCAGATCAGGTTGTAGCCCGTGAGCTAGTGGTATTACAAAAGAAGTAAGGAATAAGTTCAATGAGTCATGTAAAAGCTGGTGGATCAAGTAAAAACATTCACAACAATGCCGGTCAAAGATTAGGCGTCAAATTATTTGGTGGCCAAAAAACCAAGACTGGTCAAGTCATCGTTCGTCAGGTCGGACTAACCAAGCGGGCTGGTGAAGGCACTAGCCTAGGTCGCAACTACACAATTCACGCCAACCGCGATGGTGTAGTCACCTACCGCAAGCGCAAGGTAAAGACCTTTACAGGCAAAACTGTTTGGCGCACAGAAGTAACCGTCCAATAACACACGTCCAATACCGTCCAATCAATCATAAATTTGCCAATCGATAAAAGCTAAATAGCCCTCAGTTGAGGGCTATTTTATTTCTGACGTTCTTTTATCTTGTGTCCAAGTTCTTTGGCGATTTTTTGCCAATTTTCATTACCATACAGCATAGCCAACGCAGCGGCTCGATGCTGTCCTACTTCTATACCACCAACATCATTAGTGTTTAACATAATAGCATCAAAGTCTTTGATAGACTCTACATTAAATTCACCCCTCAACATATCGGTCATCAACTCAGCCACATAACGCTGAGAGCTTGCAGTAAACGACCTACCCGACACATTTACATTAGCGCGAGTCTTGTCATCATCGGCAACAATACGATAACCAAACCACCTAGATGGCGAATTTGGATCATCCTGCATGCCACTCTCCAGCTGTACAGCATGGTGTATTTCGGCAATGATAGATTCTAACTCATCATTTGTTAGATTTTATCCCTTGAGTTTATTGGCCCACTTGGCTACCTGTTCATTGCGATAATTCTCGGCTTTGTTAGGCTCTGACTCTGATAGGCTCACCTCACCACGACCCAATCTACGAAGCATCTCATTAGAAGACACTGCTACTCTACTTAACTCTTCGCCTATCGCGTCTACCGTACCAAAAAACTGCCTTACCCCACGCTCTTGATTCATATCCACAAAAGTTTGACCTTGCCTTGGATTAAACCTAGTGGTTAAATCATTGTAGCTCTGCTTTGTAACCTTGGCCTTCTGCATTAAATAACCCAATCGCCCTGCAATACCTTTAGGTAGTAACTGACTATCCAGCCTCAAGATAGACTTCATAGCTGGGCCTTCTAAAAATTCCATGGTCTTTTCATGAGTCTGCCCGCTAAGATGAACTCTACCACTATCTGACGTATATCTTAATTGACGCAAAAGATTACCCTTAGTATTCTTAGTAAAGTCCTCTAGCACGGTTAATGTTTTCTGAAGATCCTCTGTTTGCCTAGCAAGCTTCTTGGCGAATTCATTGAGGTCGGTATCTGGAGTAATCCCCCACTGCTCTTTTAGCTCTGTAGGCAAACTGTCAAATAAGGACTGTTCTCCTACCTCAACTGGTTCGACGGAGACTTCTGAGCTGGTGGCTATCGTACCAAGAATCTCTGCTCGATTCCTAGTCACTTCGTTATCTTCGTTATCTTTGTCGTCTTCTTGACCCTCGGTATCGGGATATTCATAATCAACTGTCACATCATCATACTCGTAGTTACTATGTTCAACGACTTCTGCTGGTGACTGTCTTTTGTACACCCAAGACCCATTGGTAGATACCCCATCAACCACCGACAACACGCCGTCTCTGACCGACATTGTCATATGCTTACTGGATACAGTTCTATCATCACTATCAAAAATGCCCTCTACGTTACCTATTCCCTGCCCTCGACCAAGTGTAAACTCACTACCGTCGGTCGGCAAAACATTCCCCATCAGAGACCCATCAGTTTCACGCGACAAAGGCTCTGTAAAAGTATTACCCTCAGCATCAGCTGTACGCTTAACTCGTATCAAGACAAACTCACCCTCTGCCTGATTATCTTCTGCTGACATGGTCTTGAACAAACCAACTTGCTCAGCGCCCAAACCAACGACAGCCAAAAGGTCGCCCTTGATGCCGTCACGCAAATCTACAGCTTTTTCCAATGGCTCAGCGTCTAGCCAAATACTAGATTCGTATTCGCCAATCTCTTTACCTAGAAAGATGTTCTCTATCGGCTGAGATGGTTGCTGTATGATATCTCTGTTAAGTTCCATGTTACTTGTTTACTGCTTTGATAATTTATAACTTTTTAATGTGTACTTGTTAATTTTTTGAATTTTTTATTTTTGCACTTATATACTTTAATACTAGCATAAACTTATGCAAAAGTCAATGATATTATGAAACGGTATATAAAACAACCCCTGTTATACGAGGGGTTGTTGCAATAATATTGATTCAATAACTACAGACCTTATTCGACGCCAAGATGACGCTTGATTTTGTCTACTACGTCGGCTATAACCACCTGTGATTTGACGATATAATCATCTACACCCATGTCCTGAGCCTTTTGTTTGTCTGCATCTTGGCTTAACGCAGTCAACATAATTACTTTTACGTTAGTCGTTTCTGGCGTATTGCGCAGTATATCTAGCACATCAAAACCATTTACTTTGGGCATCATTATATCTAGCAGTATCAAGTCTGGCTTGTACTCTACGGCGGCCGCTAATGCGTCTTCTCCATTAGGCACACGACGGACATCGAAGCCATCTATTTCTAGCCTAGAGGTATAAACTTGTGCCAAGCCCTCGTCATCTTCGACTAACAATATTCTCCTTGAACGATTTGACTGATCTGAACCGATTTGTTTATTATCCATGATAGCTCTTATGCTATAACACTATGCACGTTTTGGCAACCCTTTCACCCAAAAGACTTAATATGTAAGTTTACAA
>JAGQMT010000073.1 GCA_020428565.1 Candidatus Saccharimonadota bacterium
ATAATTTGTCGTTGGCAATTTTGTTCATGAGGGCTTCGGACTCCTCTAGTTTGGTAAGTACTGTCTGAGCATCTACGGCCATCAGGTTAGCTTGCAATGTAGTCAGGAAGTCTGACACTGCTTGTGCAGTTGCTTTCTTGAGGTCTCCATAGCTTGTTTGGTTCTCCCATTGATCTATCGCCTGTTCGACGGGTATATGCGACAATAAAGCGTATATATCAATCAGGTTGGTGATACCAGGTTGTGATGTTCGGTCATATTTGATGAGGCCGATTGAGTCAGTGGTGGCACTCATAATCTTTTTAGTGGCTTGCTCGGGCGTATCGCCTAGGAATATTACACCTTTGCCAATCTCGTCACTTTTACTCATTTTTTTGGTTGGATCTTGTAAGTCCATAATGCGTAATCCTTGGCCCTTGCCAAAGAACTCGTGCTGTTTGCTAACGGGTAGTGGTATGGTAAATAGTGGGTCTGGTGAATCTTTGGTAAACATAGTATTGAGTCTTTGGGCGATATCTCTGGCGAATTCCAGATGCTGAGTTTGATCATCGCCTACGGGCACCAAAAGTGCATCATAGAGTAAAATATCTACTGCCATCAAGACAGGATAGTTAAATAAACCGACACTGATACGGTCTTCGTTAATTTTGGATGATTTATCTTTGAATTGTGTCATGCGAGACATCTCACCAAAACCTGTAAAGCAATCTAATATCCACGTTAATTCACTATGCGCGGGAATGTAACTTTGCCGATATATATGGATATTAGGATTATCTAACGGTAGTCCAGAGGCAATAAATAGCTTAAGATTATGTAGGGTTTGCTCCTTGAGTTTTGAATAATCAATGGGCGTAGTGAAACTATGTAGATCAGGTACGAACATGTTTATCTGATATTGTGTAGACTGGGTTGTGGCCATTTCAATCATTGGCACCATGGCGCCAAGGTAGTTGCCGATGGTGAGGTCGTTATTGGCGCGTAGTCCTGTAAGTATAGTGGGTTTATTCATTATTAGTATTATACCTCATTTATGGTTGGCTTTTTAGTTTTCGTGATTGGCTGATTTAGTGCGTCGGTAACAGCAACTAGACCTAGGATGACTGCTATTTCTAGGTATGAGCGATTGTCCGTACAATCAATTTCTACGTTGCTATTAAGAGTGACTTTGCGTGCTTCTGATTCGTTCATTGTTGATCCTATATCATGTTATTGTTATATGAGCCGATGATTTGTATGGACTTGCTTGCTAGGCGTATTTGTTCTATGCATTGATTAAATCCTTGATATTGAGTGCCACTATCAAACTCTATAAAGAACTTCATCTCAAAATCGGTATTGGGTATAAATGCTGAGTGTAAGTTGGTGATATTGATACTATGTTCCTTGAATATGTTTAGGCAGTTAGCCAACGACCCCGGTTCTTGGCCAGTTGTCAGAATGGCCGCGGTTTTGTTAGTTGCTTCTCGCCAAGGTTGGTTGGTGCGTCTCTGGATGATCAAAAATCTGGTTAGATTGTTGGCGTCATCTTGGATATCGCTTGCGACGATGTTTAGGTCGTATTCTTTGGCGGCTTGTTCGCTGGCTATGGCTGCGAGGTTGTTTGTGCGACTATGTGCCACTAGCTCTGCCGAGGTAGCGGTGTCGGGGTATTCAATGATATCCGCCTGAGTGAGATGATTTGCAATATATTTAGAACATTGGCCAATGGCTGCGTTTTGGGAATAGACGGCCGTGATATCGTTAATGGACGTTCCTTTTTTGGTCAGTAGCTGGTGTTTGACTGACAGTGTGTATTCATCGATGATAAAAATATCCTCTGCATGGTCAAGAATTTCATTGTAGGCTTCTTGGATAAAGCCATAACGGTTATTGGCTATCGCAACAATCGCCGTATCTATAGATTTGGTCACTAGTAGCTCGTTGAATACTTGCGGAAAGTTGTCGATATATAAAATTCTAGCTTGGGGATATTTGGCTTTGGCTACTTGTTCGTGGTAAGACCCTTTGCCACCCTGGATACCTATTGTCTGATTCATGTGTTCTGCACTCCTGATGATTTACTAACTCTTTACTAATGTTTGACTAAAAAACCGCCTTGGCAGGCGGTTGTATCGACTATGACTTTTTGCTCGTGACTAAATAACCGCCTTGACTGCGTACTTAAACCAAAGAAAAAAGAATGTAGTGTTGTTCATTATAGAATATTGTATTACTTGATGACTATTTTGTCAATGAATAGAGCGTTAGAGCTAGAGTTACAGATAGGATTAAGTTAGCCATAGTTAGTAGACTCGATAGCTTGGCAGAATAGTTTTTGTGGATAATGTGAGCCAAAAATATCACCCCAGTTAACCCCATAGCAACAAGAGTGATTCTGAGTAGCGATGACCCTGTGTACAATCCTGCACCTAAAGTTAATATGGAACAAATACTAAGGGCATAGATCCAGTAGTCTTCCTTGCGGACCATTATATTTTTTAGTTTATACGACATACCATATATCATACCTAGATAATCAAAAATGTCCAATCTTGTGTATAATGATTGGACATTTTTTGAATTGTCGAAACAGCTTAACGTTTGGTGAACTGTCTCTGTTTGCGAGCTTTCTTGAGACCGAACTTCTTGCGTTCTTTTTCTCTGGAGTCGCGTCCGAGTAAATCGGCTTTTTTGAGGGTGCCCTTTAGGTCTTCGTTCATGATAGCTAGTGATTTTGCGATACCTAGCTTGATAGCGTCTACTTGACCCGATGCACCACCACCAGTGACGACTACAGACACGTCAAAATCTTTTTTACCGATTACGTCAAATGGTTTGGCTAGTTCGGTAAGTAGGTTTTGACTTTCGTTTAGGTAGTCTGAGGCTGGCTTGCCGTTGATGACAATATTACCTTTGCCACTCTGTAGGCGTACTCTAGCTGTAGCACTCTTGCGTCTACCTAGTGCATAAAAATATGTATCTTTGGCCATATTACTTGTTATCTCCTTCTAGAGTAAGTATCTCTGGCTTCTGAGCGGCATGGTTGTGCTCTGGACCAGCGTAAATCTTAAGTCTCTTTAGTCTTTCATCGCGCAGTTTGTTGACTGGTAGCATACCTCGGATTGATTTGAATATGGCTGTAGTTGGGTCTTTGGCCATGACTTCGTTAAAGGTTAACTCAGTTAAACCTCCAGGGTAGTTGCTGTGACGGTAGTACATTTTGTCAGTTGATTTCTTACCAGTCACGACGGTTTGTTCAGCATTGATGATGATTACAAAATCACCACAGTCAATGTGTTTTGTAAACATCGGCTTCTCCTTACCTGTAAGTAAGGTGGCCGCTTTGGTGGATATTCTTCCCAACGGCGCCTGTGAAGCGTCTATCACATACCATTTTCGAGTGACTTCACTCGGCTTAGCTGAGTAGGTCTTGCTATTCATTATTTAGTCTCCTTCTCTGCAGTTTTTGCAACTGGGGCTTCTTTGAGGTCATCGACAAAGCTCACTCGTGCAAGTTGTGCATTGTCACCACGACGTAGTCTGGTGCGCTCAATGCGTAGATGTCCACTAACACGACCAGTTAATTTGGGTGCAATATCGTCAACGAGCTTGTGTGCTGTGGCTACTGTGTCTAGTTTTTGGATGATGAGCCTGCGGTTGTGTAAGTCAGCCTTTTTGGCCTTGGTGATTAGTTTTTCGACATAAGGCACCAAATCTTTGGCTTTTGGCAGGGTTGTCTCAATACTTTCGTGTATGATTAACGATTCAGCCAAGCCTTTTAGCAAGGCTTCGCGCTGGTCTCTTTCTCGGCCGAATTTGCGACCTTTATATCCGTGACGATGCATTT
>JAGQMT010000074.1 GCA_020428565.1 Candidatus Saccharimonadota bacterium
TGGCCATGGAATATGTTATCGCCAAGCACTAGGGCTACTTTGTCTCCACCTATGAATTCTTCGCCAATAATGAAGGCTTGCGCCAATCCATCTGGGGATGGTTGTATAGCATAGGACAACTGTATGCCCCATTGAGTACCATCGCCTAGTAATCTTTGAAATTGCGATTGGTCTTCTGGGGTGGTAATGATAAGTATTTCTTTGATGCCAGCCTGCATTAAGGTGGTTAGGGGGTAGTAAATCATTGGCTTGTCATAAATTGGGATAAGTTGTTTACTGATGCCCTTGGTTATGGGGTGTAGTCTTGTGCCACTTCCGCCTGCTAATATTATGCCCTTCATTTAGAAATCTCCTTGCTTTGATTATCTGGTAAGTAGTTATTATCTGATACTACATTTTGACCAGTCTCTTTCTCTAATTGCTTTCTGGCAGTACCTGCTACAGCGCCGCCACGTTTGGCGGCATTCTTGTTTTGACTCATGCCACGGACATTGTCAGTGCGAGCAATCTCTGTTGTGGCCGCCTCGCCAAGCTGAGTAAATAGTAACTCTAAGTCATTCATATGGTCACGCAAGTTTTCTCGCTTGATACCCTTTAGCTTCTTGTATTCACTTGGCGTGATGCCGAATGTAGCTTTGGATATCTCTGCTGTTAAGATTGCAAAATCTTGTCGCTCGGTAACACCACGTTTCTGCCATTCATCGGTTAGTTCATCTCTTATTGCGATACCACGGACACGACGCTCTATCCAGTCGTCTGGGTACCCTTTGGCGCGGTAAGTAGCCTTCATTCTCTTTTGGGCCAGCTCGGGGTTCTCGATCTCTTGTACTCTTTCGTAGCCAGTTTTTGCCAGCCAGCGTTTGAACGGTTCGGCTTTTTTACTCGGGATAGATTGAATAAGTCTAAAGATACCTTCTGTATTCCATGCTAGGAGTTTCTGTAATCCTCCTGATGTATCAAAGGGTAGTGCAAGGGGGGGTTCAATTTGAACTACCCCTTTATCCACAGATGCGAACAACTTCGATAGTTCTTCGTCACGATTGCGGATGTTACGTAAGTACTGAGTTGGATTTTCGGATTCGGTTAGTACTGCGATTACATCATTCATGACAAACCACCACTCTCCGTTGTGGAGTTGTTTGCGTACTTCTTTGCGTTGGAAAACGGCAATTCTTTGCAACTCTTCACTCATAAGTATATTCTATTGATGAGTATATCATTATGTTGCACTATAGGCTATTTTTGTAGATACTCTGTTAAATCTTCAGTCCAATTCTTTGATTCAAAGCCTGTAGATTGTATCTTATCAAGACTAAGTGTACTTTTTAAGGGGCGAGGAGCGACGTTTTCTTTATTTTTGAAATAATCTGCGGTTGAGATGTCGGTAACTGTATTATCTAGGCCTGATAGTTTGTATATCTCTCTGGTTATTTCTGCCCAGGATGTGGATACACCACTATTAGTGACATTGTATGTACCGTAGTTTGGATTACTAGATAGTAGGTGGTTAATAGCTCGGACTAGCTCACTGGTAAATGTTAGTCTGCCAATTTGATCACTGACTACGGTTGGATTGATGCCTTTTTTGCCTAGTTCTAGCATGGTTCTGACAAAGTTTTTGCCCTCGCCTATCACCCAAGAAGTTCTGAGTATGTAGAACTTTGGTGCTAGGCTGACCACTAAGTCACCGGCCGACTTGCTAGCTCCATAGACGGATAGGGGAGAGAAGGCTTCGTCTTCGTTATGAATATTCTCTGTACCATCAAAGACATAGTCAGTAGATATATGCACTATAGTCATGTTGTGTTGAGCTGCTACGGCTACTAGGTTAGCAACGGCGTCTGCATTGACTGCCCAGGCTAGTCTGCGACCTTCTAGCGTCTCTGCGCCATCTACGTTGGTATAGGCGGCTGAATTTATAAGGGTATCTATGCCGGACCAATCAAAATTCCCTACGGCCTGTTTGTCAGTTATGTCAAGTTCGGCCGTGTCGGCGTACCTAGCTTCTGGATATTTTTGCCTTAGGGCGGTGCCTAGTTGTCCATTGGCTCCAACTATAAAAATATTACTACTCATAGTTTAGATTGTACCAAATTTTGTGTTTTTGATACTGACAAATTAAGGATAGCTGTTAGTATGGTATGTCATAATATGAGTTATGGGCACATGAGGTGAAGTTATAGTAACAAACCATCTGAGCTGAAGCTCAAATAGGAGTTTGATTTTTCCCATGGGAAAATCAAACTAGAGGAACAAGACCTTTTAGGCTCATCGACTCAGGAATACCGTCTGTCTCTATCTTATTCCATATCTTGTCCGAAGGTCCTGTGGCCTGCAACAGTTTATCTATGGTCGTCGTAGCAAACACCAACTCATCATCCCACTGCTCATCCAAAATACGCTTCATCTGCCGGCTGAGCTTCTTTTGAGCTCGTTCATTTTCACATATGGCGAGAATTGCCGGGTATTGTTCATTTTCCTGCCACTCAGTGCCATTCTTGTTGCCACTGTCTTTAAAGTTCACATAATTCCTGGTCTTTCTGACACTGATAAAGAATGGCTTGGTGTCGTCCCAAATATCTACGAAATAGTGTTTGGCGGGTGTTTGAGGGGTTGCTGATATCTCTAGGTGTAGGTCTGGTGTCCAAGTGGGATAATAGCTGCATTGTGCCATGTAACTTTTGGGTAATGTGTAAAACTTATCTCCATCACCGTATATTTTTTGAAGCTTTTTAGCAGCTTCGGTTACAGTAATACAGTGCTTAAGAAAGTCATCTGACACCGTTTTGTTCTTGTACAGGTTTTTGATCGCCCATTCATTCGTTGTGTCTGGTTTGAGCTTCTCAAGCTCTCTGGCGCCTTTGGGTGTAATGAAGTACTCAGCGGATCGTCCAACTAACTTGTAGCTCTTATTATAGCGTTTGCTAATGAGTTCCTGGGCTTCAAGTACTTGTAGCTTGTTTTGTATTGCCTTATGGTTGGACTTGTCCAGCGAACGAGCTAACTGTTTACTGGTGCAGAAACGATACCAGTACAACAGATGCAGGGTTTTGAGCTGCTGAGAATTTAAAGGCCTGCGGTATTTGACCGTATTTATCTTGTTAGATTTACTAACCTTAGCTTCAGCCATATACCTACCTACTATTCACTCCAATACTTACTAAACCAATGCTCAACTTATTATCATAATTAATAACATAGCTAACCAAATCATCACCAATACACCTAACAATATAACTCACTATACTTACGTCAATACATCTATACATATTCATATATTACTCATTTGATATATTCTCCTCTATATTTATATAGAAAGAAAGGGAAAAAAGGAAGTGAAAAATATAGAGAAAAATAAAAAAAGATAGTTTGGGTATCGGTGGATAAGTTTAGACGTGCAGTGGATATTATCCATTGAGAACATATTACGTTTGAGCTGGGGTTTGTTCGGTTTCATTTTTGACAGTAATATTACAAAGTTATTCAGTATTTCTCAACAGAAGTTGACGCAGTCGCTGTTCTATTACGAACGAGTAATATTCATTAGCAGAGGATGCTGGTTGTCTTTTTCTGAGGTAATCGCAGGCTCTTTGGGTATTGGCCAAGCGATATCGAGCTCTGGATCGAAGAGGTTTACAAATGTGTATTTGCTATC
>JAGQMT010000075.1 GCA_020428565.1 Candidatus Saccharimonadota bacterium
AAATTAACAAAATAAAAGCAAGAACAAATGTTACAAAATATACCAATCTACAGACTACGAATCGGTGCATTGCTTCGGCAGTTTTATATCCCTGGTATGCGTGGGGCAGCACTGGTGTTTATGGTAAATGTGCTGATAATTATCATTATTAAGATTGTTACGATTAGGATGATGCGTGAGGCTTCGTTGCAACACAAGAAGTTCATTGCGCCTTCTGCGCATCGTCGATTGGCACATGCTCATAATTAGGGCTTGGTATAATATTATTATGAGTGAGTTGAATAGAGAAACACCTAGAGTCTTGTCGGAATCAGAGATTGCCCAGATTATTGGTGATGCACATCAGGAGTTTTTGGACAAAGTGCCAAATTATGCATCTGGCGTTTGGCATCCGGCCGAAGCTCTGAGGCAATACACCGGTAGCTGTATGGCGGAGTTATTGTATGTGACTGGTCATTTGCTCAATGAGGGTGTGAAAGTCGACGATATCTCTGTGGGCTTTGCTGATCATCATGGACAGGATCAGTCACAGGGCTTTGTAGGTAAGTCTGGTAAGAAATATGCACATACGTCACTGTATGTTGGCGCCCTAGATCATAGAGGGCTGGCGTCAACCATGATGGCCGATTTCCGAGCATTTTCAGAGCATCATATTGCTGTCGAAAAAATGCCATCAGATGAATACGCTAACGAGAGAGTATTGGAGGGCTATACCATTTATCCATTAGAGGACGCCATTAAGAAGTACGCACTTGAAGCTCCGCAGGATGGCTTGCCGACAATTGATGACTTGAAGGCGATTGCCAATGGGACATATAGTCCTTATGATGCTAGAGATACTAGTCAGATAAGATTTGACGAAGATTTTTAGTATTTGTTGGTGTTAGTATTGGATAATTCTGTGTGTGAGGGGTTCCTTATGCTTATATAAGTTAGTTAGCGTACAATATAGATAAGATGGACGCTGTCACAGAAATTAAATCCAAGCTATCGATAGAGGATATTGTTGCCGAATATGTTCAGCTGAAACGTGCCGGACGTAATTTTAAAGGTCTAAGTCCGTTTAACTCCGAGAAAACCCCGAGTTTTATTGTCAGCCCAGAGAAGCAGATTTGGCATGATTTTAGTAGTGGTAAGGGTGGAGATATGTTTACCTTCGTTCAGGAGGTGGAAGGTGTCGATTTCAAGGGTGCGTTAGATATATTGGCGCGTAAGGCTGGTGTCGATTTGGAGCAATTTCGAAAATCTAGTGGCGGCAGTAATGCCAAGGAAAAAGAGCGTTTATACGAGGCGGTAGAGTGGGCAACGAGGTTTTATCAGGCACAGTTGCCAAAGAGTCGGGTGGCATTGGAATATTTATTAAAGAAGCGTCGGTTTAGCAAAGATACGGTGTTGTTGTTCCGATTGGGGTATTCGCCAAATACGGGTGATGCTTTGTACAAGTTTATGAAATCAAAGGGCTTTGATGATAGTGAGTTAAGCCGGGCGGGACTGATTACCAAGCGTCGGTTTGGTTATGGAGATATGTTTCGGGGGCGTGTGATGGTGGCGTTGTTTGACGCCTCTGGACGGACGGTCGGCTTCACTGCGCGGACCTTACAAAACGACACTAATGAACCTAAATACATCAACACGCCGTCTACGGTATTATATGACAAGGGTAGGCAGGCCTATGGGTTGCATCTTGCCAAGGACGCTATTCGTAAACAAGGCTTCAGCGTGGTGGTAGAAGGCAACTTGGATGTAATCGCTAGTCATCAGGCTGGGGTGAAGAACGTGGTTGGTGCGGCCGGTACGGCACTGACTGAATTTCATCTCAAGGAACTAAACAGATTTGCCGGTGATATTCGTTTTGCGTTTGACGCTGATAGAGCGGGCATTTCGGCTACAGAACGAGCAATCCCATTGGCCCAAAAAATTGGTGTCAACGTTAGTGTTATTACATTGCCTGATGGTATGGACCCTGATGAATTGATTAGGCAAGATCCAAAGTTATGGGAAAAGGCCATTGCTGAACATAAGTATGCCGTAGATTGGCTAATAGATAGGTATAGTCAGATATTAGATATCGGCACTGGTAAGGGCAAGCGAGAGTTTACTGACATTGTATTAAAAATCACACAAAATTTAAGCGATAAGGTTGAGCAGGATCATTATGTATCCTTACTTGCAAAGATGGTGGGTGTGAGTAAGTCAGCCGTAAAATCAAAGGTGGATAGCACTAGTGTTTCTCCGCCTGTTCGTCTCAAAAAGCCGAAGAATATTAAGCTTGATGACAAAGAACTGATTGATAGGCGACGTACTGAACAGAGTCTATTGGCATTGATGTTGATGCAGGTTTCGTTGCGGTCTATGGTTGGTTTTTTGAAGTCAGATATGTTTAGCGAGGGTCCTGCACGCACCTTGTATGAGTTTCTGATAGACAATCCAGAATTTGGGGTTGATGAGACCGATGGTTCACTATTGCAATCTATATCAGATTATGTAAAAATAGTATCGTTACAATTCGATGAAGAATATCGATCGCTAGAGCCACAGGATATGAAAAAGGCCGTGGTTTTATTGCAGGAACGCTTTATTGCGCAATACGTCAAAAGACAAAAACAGTATGTGGCTGAGCAACTATCAAGTAGTGATGGCGAAGAGACAAGGCGTCTTTTAACCTTGGACAAAGAATTGAATAATTTACTCAGGCAGTCAAAAGATTTATCACAAACAATCAGCTGATAGCTGACTAATATTTAGGAGACAGAATATGGCAGACGACAAAAAAAAGCAGTTAGAGGACGCAAAAAAAGCGTTAATTGATAAAGGTATTAAGGATGGTCGGCTTGACCAGCGTGATATCTTTGCGGCTATTCCAGATGTGCCAGAAAACATCGATATCTTGGATCAACTTTATACAGACCTTGGCGAGGCTAATGTTGAGCTAATTGGCGCTACCGAGGCTGTTGTTGAGGAGTTTAGTGACGAATGGGTCGTTGAAGATGACGAAGAGATTATCTTGGACGATAAGACTTATTTGGATGATATTGCTGATGATTCGGTACGATTGTATTTACGAGAAATTGGTAAGATTCCTTTGCTCAAGTCTGACGAAGAGCTAGAGCTGGCTCAAAAGATTGTGGCCAATCAACCAAAATATGCCAAGGTTTTGGAGAAGCTCGACGCTTACAAAGATGATAATGGCCTGTTGAAGCCGCTGACCAAGCAAGAAGAAAAAGAATACCGTGAATTAGAAGTTGAGGCGAGTAAGCTTAGCCGACCAAAAGACCAAATGGCCGAAGCTAACATGCGTCTGGTAGTATCTATTGCAAAGCGTTATGTTGGGCGTGGTTTGGACTTATTGGATCTCATTCAGGAGGGTAACACAGGACTGTTGAGAGCTGTCGAAAAGTTTGATCCAGACAAAGGCTTCAAGTTTTCTACTTATGCTACCTGGTGGATTCGGCAGGCGATTACTCGTGCTATTGCCGACCAAGCTCGGACAATTCGTATCCCTGTTCATATGGTTGAAACAATCAATAAATTGCTCAGAACACAACGTAGACTTACTCAAGACCTTAATCGTGAACCAACTCATGACGAGATTGCCAAAGAGATGGGCATAGAGGTTGAAAAAGTTGAGCATATTATGAAGATTAAAC
>JAGQMT010000076.1 GCA_020428565.1 Candidatus Saccharimonadota bacterium
TTTTGTTCCTAAGCTAGTAGCTGTCGACGTTTTTTTGGCGCGGATGTTTTGTCTGGTTGGCTAGACTTACCTAAACAGTAGTGGATAACTTTTAACCATAGGCGCTATATATAGTGTAGTTATACACAAAACGAACAAAACTGTGGATAAGTATCTAATTTAGTACAAAAAACTTACAAAAAAGACTTGCGCGTGGGTAGGTGTGGGTAGTATGCTCTTGTTAGTGGGTAAGTGTGGGTAACAAAAAGTGAAATACCAGTTACCCAAGTAAAAGCACACAAAAATTAAAAACCACTAAATATTAAATAAAATCTAGAGGGAACCTATAGGTGGATTATTTCGAAAGAAAACTCGATGACAAGCGAAGGTTGACAATACCAGCCGAGCTACGCGCCGAGTTCGCTAGCGGAGTAGTCATTACCAGAGGCTTTCAAGATTATCTGCATCTCTACCCGAAGGCGGTATGGGACGAAGAAGTCGAACCACAACTCAAGGGATCTATACTTGATGAAAAGGTAGCCGATTTAAACGTTCAATTCCGGATGGGCCGGGTAGAAGCCATCATAGATGGCAAGCAGGGCAGGCTGACCTTTGAGCAGCATCATTTAGACTACGCTAATGTAGCCAAAGATGTTGTAGCGGTCAGGGCAGGTCGCTACTGGCGGGTGCAAGCTAAGGCTTGATTTAGATTCCGTTAGTAAGCAAGTACATTTACAATTTGGGCAGCGCACAGCAAGCAATGCAAACAACCGATTCGAGGTTAGCGAATCGGCAGTCAACAAGTGGCACCTAGGGGCACCACTTTTAAAAACCCTTGTACCTTTTTTAAAACACCTCCCAAAACTCCACCTCACACTAATCAGGTTCTTCGGGACTTGATAGTAGTAGATAGGCTGTAGAAGTTTGTGACGGTAGAAATATCGGATCTCGTAAAACTTTTACAAAAATCTACAAGCAAAAACAAAAAACAACCAAAAATAAACAGTTGACTGCTGGTTCGGTGACCTTGCAAAACAAAAATTATCCGTTAAAACTTCCAAGCTTTGGAAATTTTAATAGACAAGGCAAAAATCATTCAAAAAGTTCGTAGGTTCGATAGTTCGTAGTTCGTATAATGATTTTTACAAAAATCATAGTTAGGCCTAAGCAGGTAAATTATGATAGAATGCATGCAACATGACCAAAAACAAAGACACAAATAGTACAAGCCAAATACATTTTCCAGTAATGAGCGATAACGTACTCGCAATTTTGGATCCTAAACAAGGAGAAACGTATCTTGACCTAACAGCTGGATACGGCGGGCACGCCAATCAGGTACTGGAACGCACCTTAGTGTCGAATCAATCCGTACTGGTGGATCGCGACCAGATGGCAATTGATCGACTTCGAAACAAATTTCTTGGTAGTGGCGTTCAGTTAATCCACAAAGATTTTCTGACCGCAGCCAAAGAACTCTTGGAACAAAAACGTACGTTTGATATTGTGTTAGCGGATTTGGGCGTGTCGTCACCACACCTAAACACAGCGAGTCGGGGGTTTAGCTTTCGTTTTGAAGCACCGCTAGATATGCGTATGGATCAACGACAGGAACTAACTGCGGGTACAATAGTCAATGACTATCCGCAGAAGGAACTTGAAGTTATATTGCGCAATTATGGCGAAGAGCCAAAAGCTCGGCAGATAGCGAAACTATTGGTCGACAATAGACCGATAGAAACAACCACAAAACTTGCCAGTGTCGTTGCCCAGGCTTGGCCGGGGTACAGCAAAGTTCACCCAGCTACTCGAACGTTCCAAGCGCTTCGGATAGCTGTAAATGATGAGCTACGTCTCGTAAAAGAGGTGTTGCCACATCTAGTGGACTCGCTGTCCCCGGGAGGGCGTTTGGCTATCATTACGTTCCATAGTTTGGAAGACCGTATAGTCAAGCAGTATTTTTCTGAAATTGCAGGTGATCGTTATGACACCGATATGCGACTTCTTACCAAAAAACCCATACTGCCAAGCCAAGATGAAATAGTTTTGAATCCGCGGTCGCGCAGTGCAAAATTGCGTGCCGTAGCAAAAATAAAAAACAAAAAGAAAGGGGATGCTTAGCCATGCCAATACAGGTAAAAAGCAACTCCAGGACCTATAGAGTTAAAGTCAGAGTACTTTAATAACTAACGTCCGATGTCCCATCGGGTGACTTGTGATTTTGCATAGTCACCTGATGGGCAGGAATAGGTTAGTGGGTCTTGGTGGCTTTGCCAGGGGCGGGTTCATAGACAGAACCAACAAAAACAAAAAAGCATTCAATTTAAAATATGACATACTCAAGCTCGTTAGCTATGGGTCGTCAGCATTATGCTAGACGTAATCAAAACACGACTTCTTTTCAGAAAAAAAAGTCTGGTTTTGGCCCAATTAGCAATACGATTATACTAATAGTATTGCTTTGTATTTTGGGTCTCCTGTATTTGACGCAGGTGACCAAAACCAATGCATACGGTTATCAGATAGAAGAACTCAAAACAGAATCTGCTAGTCTGCAGGTTGAACATGATGAGTTAGAGGTTGCTTCTGCAAGATTGCAATCTTTGGACAGAGCCAAAGACAGTAACGTCGCCAATAGTATGGTGTCGGTTGCTTCGTCTGGCATTGTGCAGAACTAAACAGGAGACAAAGTTTGCCAGCTATAGCTATAAATTTCCACAGAGGCACAACTGGTCGGCGTCAACACGATGGACGTGGCCGTAGTAGGCTAGCCAAAGCACCTGTGGCTACAGTTGTATACAATGATATTTTGCGAGCAAGGATTATCCTTGGTTTTTTGCTGGCTGTTTTTGGCGGTTTTGTTGTCCGGGCTTTTTATCTGCAGGTCATACGTTATGATTATTATTCTAAAGCAGCGTTGAATTATCAGTTGAAGGAATATCAGATTTCGGCCGAGCGTGGTGTGATTTTGGCTAAAAACGGTAGTCGCACTGTGCCACTGGTACTTAACGAAATAAAGTACACCTTGTTTGCAGATCCTGTGTATGTCAAGGATCCTGATGTGGCCGCCAAGGAGCTTGTCGATGTGATTGGTGGTGATCAAAACGATATTGCCACAAAGCTCAAGCAAACAGAGACTAGATATGTGATTTTGGCCAAAAAATTGAGTCGCGAACAGCATGAAAAGATTACTGATTTAGAGCTAAAAGGCATTGGTACCAGGGAAGAGGTTTATAGGACATATCCTCAGGGTACTTTGGCGGCTAATACTTTGGGATTTGTTAATGATGATGGTGATGGGCAATATGGCATAGAGCAGTTTTTGGATAAAGATTTGTCTGGTAAAGAAGGTCAACTCAAGGCAATTACCGATGCCAAAGGTGTCCCGTTGGTTTCGAATCCAGATAATATTATAGAAGAGCCAGTGCCAGGTAGGGCTGTAACTTTGTCGATTGATATTGGCATGCAAAAACAGGTAGAGGATATTCTAAAGGCTGGATTGGACAGGTCTAATTCTCAGCAGGGTAGTTTGTTGGTGATGAATCCGAATAATGGTCAGATTGTAGCAATGGCCAGTTATCCATCCTATGATCCGGCGGATATTT
>JAGQMT010000077.1 GCA_020428565.1 Candidatus Saccharimonadota bacterium
ACCACCTCGATATCGAGAGCATCGCGTGGCTCGAGGACTTCCTGCTCGGCTCGGATCTGGCCCTCTTTTTCGTGAGTCACGATCGGGCGTTTCTCAAGAAACTCGCCACCCGCATCGTCGAGCTCGATCGCGGTGTGATCACCAACTGGGACTGTCCCTACGAGATTTTCCTGCAGCGCCGCGCCGCCCGCCTCGAGGTCGAGGAACGCGAGCGCGCCCAGAAGGACAAGGTGCTGGCGCAGGAGGAGGCCTGGATCCGCCGCGGCATCAAGGCCCGTCGCACGCGCGATCAAGGTCGGGTCGCCCGGCTCAAGGCCATGCGGGCCGAGCGTCGTGCCCGCCGCGAGCAGGAGGGCACCGCCACCATCCGCGTGAGCGAGGCCGAGCGCAGCGGACAGCGCGTGGTCGAGGCCATCAACGTCGATTTTGCCTACCCGGGTGAATCCACGCCGATCGTCAGCGGTCTCAACCTCATGGTGGGTCGCGGCGACAAGATCGGGCTGCTCGGTCCCAATGGTGCGGGCAAAACGACGACTTTGGAAATGCTAGAGACACTAAGAGGTATTGATAGTGGCTCGGCGACGATTAATGGCGTAGATGTTTCTTCTCAAAAGGAGCGGATAAAGGAGCTTATAGGTGTTCAGCCCCAGACTCCGAGTTTTGAAGAACAGACGACTTTGCTGGAGTTGCTAAACTTATTTGCGGCGTTTTATGGCGAGAGGATTGATGCCAAAGAGTTTTTGCATAAGTTACAGCTGGATGACAAGGCGAATAGCTATCCAGAGCAACTTTCTGGTGGTCAGAGACAGCGGTTTAGTGTTGCGGTGGCACTGGTGCATAATCCTAGGGTTTTCTTTTTGGATGAGCCAACAACGGGGCTAGATCCGCAGGCTAGACGTAATCTTTGGGATTTAATTCGTACAGTTCGTGATGAAGGCGTGACGGTTATTATGACGACTCACTATATGGACGAAGCAGAACTATTGTGTGACCGTGTGGCTGTGATGGATGGGGGCAAGATTATAGCATTAGATACGCCCAAGAAGCTCATCAAGGGGCTGTTGTCTCGTGGGTTCAAGAAATCCAGCACTGTAGAACAGGCCAATTTGGAGGACGTCTTTATAGATTTGACAGGAAAGGCACTGAGAGATTAATCCATGAATCTCAAAAATATTCAAAAGAATTTATTGCCGATTTGGGTCTATGTACCAGTCGATATCAAACGTTTGTTTCGCAGTAAGGTCTCAATATTTTTTGTATTTCTTTTTCCATTGATGTTTTTGTTTGTGTTTGGTTCGATATTTCGCAACGACAGCAATGTATCGTTTCGGGTTGCTTTGGTCAATCAGTCGGAGAGTGATTTTGCTAGACAGTTTAGCAACAGCCTGAGGAACAACCAGATTTTAAAGGTGGACAACCAAACGAACTCTATCGATCAGGCAAAAGAGAAGATGAACAGGGGGCAGATTGATGCAACGATTATTTTGCCAAGTGGGTTCGGTGATGTCTCTGGGGATACGGCATACCCAACGGGCGAGGCGGTGATTTTGTATGAGCAGAGTAGTGAATCGGCGAGCGTGGCGTTGAAATCTGTCATGGAGGGCATATTGAAGGAAGTGAATTCTGATTTTGTA
Organism: Candidatus Saccharimonadota bacterium; assembly: GCA_020428565.1. Taxonomy (GTDB): domain Bacteria; phylum Patescibacteriota; class Saccharimonadia; order Saccharimonadales; family JACDBH01; genus JAGQMT01. Next base: position 1,635 of record JAGQMT010000077.1, read on the forward strand.
GAGACTGACGTACCATTTGTGGTTAAGTCTGAGTCCACTGCTACCGAGGGGCTCAGGCAGTTTGACTATACTTTTACAGGTATTATGGGCTTTACACTTTTGAGCTTGGGTGTCTATGGACCAACGAGTGTGTTTCCGCGGATGAAGCAACGTGGCGTGTTGCGTCGCTATCAGTTGACGACCCTAAAAGTTTGGCAATATTTTGTTGGTAATGTGTTGTCCAATGCCTTTATTGGTATTTTATCGGTGGCTACAATGTTTGTGTCGGCGGTAGTGTTCTTTGAATTGAACATGAGGGGTAACTATTTGAATTTGGCAGTGGTGGTTATTCTGGGTACCATGTTGTTATATGGGATTGGTTTGGCGATTGGTGGTTGGGCGCGAACAGAAAATCAAGCAGCGCCATTGGCGCAGATGATTACTCTGCCAATGATGTTTTTGTCTGGTGTGTTCTTTCCGGTGTTTTTGATGCCAGAATTCCTGCAAAATATCACGAAGTTCATACCACTAACTCCTATTATCGAAGCTTTGCGCCTGATTGTTACCGAAAATGCTTCATTGTTAGATCTTGGTTCACAGCTTGGTATCATTGGTGGCTGGATTGTTATTGTTTATGTACTAGCTTTTCGAGTGTTTAGATGGGAGTAGACTTTTTTAGTTCTATATGATATAATAAGAGTATATGAATGAACGACAATTACAAGCAGTTTATCTCGATAACATTAGAACTATGCAGATTGGTGGTGAAACTGATGGAATCACGCAAGAAGTTGCCGAGGATATCGGATACATGCCTTATGATAAGTTGCCGATCCATATTGATGAATCTGTAAAGTTCGAGGAGGCATCTGAGGCTATGCCTGATGTGGAGCTATCGCCCAAAGCCTCATCAAGTATACACAGTGGGCGATTATTTGAACTACCGAGTAGGTCACGCCCGAATCCTGCCGATGCCATACCTGTTAGCGTGACTAAGGGTAAGACGCCTGAAGAGATCGAACAGCAACGCTTAATTAATCAGGCAGGGATTTTGATGGCGAGACGAGCACTCTACGGTATACAGGATGATGACATCGATTCAGAAGACGATGCCTAAGCCTTTGTTTATCTTGGCACCGATGGATGACGTCACCGATACGGTGTTTCGTCAAGTTGTACATGATTGCGCACCAGCGGACTTGTATTTTACGGAATTTGTAAATGTTGATGGACTAATGAGTCCTGGTCGAGCTAATTTGCTAAAAAAACTTCAGTTTACGGCTCAGGAAGGGCCCTTGGTTGCTCAGCTTTGGGGTTTGAATCCAGCTAATTTTGAAGCAGTAGCTCGGCAGATTATTGACGGTACTATAGCTAGGGAGGTCGGTGTGGAGGCATCGAACTTTGTGGGCATAGATCTCAATATGGGCTGTCCAGCAAAGTCTGAGGTCAAGAACGGGGCTTGTAGCGCTTTGATCAAAAACCGTCCATTGGCCAAAGATATCATTGAGGCAACACTTCGGGCAAGAGCGTCGATTGGTGATCGGAATTCTGATTTTATGGTATCGGTGAAAACGAGGGTTGGATTTAGTGAGATTGATTTGTCTTGGATAGAATTTTTGCTTGGTTTTGAGCTGGATATGCTGACTGTCCACTGGCGAACCCGCAAAGAAATGAGCAAAGTTCCGGCTCATTGGGAGTTGGCCGAGCAAGTGGTGGCGATGCGTAATCGAATCTCTCCGACTACCAAGGTTGTTGGCAATGGAGATGTCATGACCCGACAGCAGGGTTTGGAGCTTGCCAATCAGTATAGTCTGGACGGTATTATGATTGGACGAGGTGTCTTTGGTGATCCGTTTGTGTTTGCGGACTCTTCGCCATGGCAGGATTGGACCAAGCAGCAGAGGGTGGAGCTTTTTATCAAGCACGTTGAGCTCTTTGCAACTACATGGGAT
>JAGQMT010000078.1 GCA_020428565.1 Candidatus Saccharimonadota bacterium
TGAAACAATACTTAACAACCGCTCACGAAAACGCTATGATTGGAGGAGCCCGCTTGAGCAGCGAGAGATGGTTTTAGGAGGTTCTAGAGAATGACAAGATTGGGATGGCAATTCAGTGATGTCCGATCACCCCTTTACAACCCTACAGCCCCAAACGTTAAGCCAAAAGTAAATCTTGACGCAATGCATCATGATAATCTGGCCATAGTTGACGAGGGAACATCCTCTCGACTGCTTTGAAGGGATGATCCAAACCATGTCGCAATGACCCCGCCCGCAAAGCCTCCACATAAATAGGCTTAATTGGATCAACTACCACTAGTGTCGCATGTCCAATAATTTTATTACCTAATTTCTGCTGTCTCTCCTGATTCTTGGAGTACAAAAATTCATCTACCACAGTATCGTCAATAACGTCATCAAATCCATGTGTACGAATATAATTAGCAAAAAAGACCCCAATCCGTTTGATAGACCGATCGGCCGTCCGATACCCCAAAGCACTGTTGCTCCTGTGCTCTGTATAAAGCCTCTTTTTGCCTTTAACAAACTCGTACGTATCACGAGACATCCAGGTCAATCTTGGCTCATAACCCCTTAAATCCAAAGCGTGCCTAGACGCATAACCAGCGCATGCCAATACCGTCAGGGCAAACTTATCCTCCGAATCAGTAGGTAATTGCTCTACCCCACCTCCGTACATCTTGTGCTTTCTGTCGTGCAACCATCTTGGTACATACTGCACACGACTGCAACGCAAAGCTTTGCCTGCCTTATCACGAAGCTCAGTAGAGTTACTAAAGAAAAAGCTATGATCATCATCCCACCTACGGGAACTACCCCTAGGTGGATCATAGGGATGAATCAAGTACGGCATACCAAACTCATCGACAGGCACACCATCTTTACTAGTCACAATTGGAGCTGGCAAGACAGCTGGGTCCGTGTCATATAGACGCGAAACCAGCTCAGACATATTAGTCCCTGTAGCCTTTTACTATAAATGCAAAGCCAACCCAAATTCCAAAATAATTAGTTATCTCAATCATAGCTTAAATAAAGATTAAACCTGATTATGCTTTATGACAAGTGTATTTTTGGCAACAATCTATCAATCATTAACCAATCATTATCAATATTGGCAACGTCTAGGATTCTTCTGTCTGGACTTCTTCAATATCTTCTTCTGAACCGCCAAATACTTCGTCCATACTACCAATCAACACCTCTCTTGGGCGCGAACCATCAGCCTGACTAATAATTCCCTGCTCCTCCATTTGCTCCATGAGTCTTGCAGCCTTGCCGTAACCAATCCGCAAACGCCTCTGAAGTAAACTAGTTGACGCCTTGCGCGCTTCTAATACAACATGAACGGCATCCTTGAACTCCGCCTCATCCCCCTGACTGCCATCATTAGAATAATCAGCCACAATACCACCCTTGCCGTTAAGTTGCACCGGCTGACTGACCACTTCATCGTCATACTGAGGTGGTCTTTGCATGCGCAAAAAGTCCATCACAGCCAATGTTTCATCATCGGTAATAAATGCACCTTGCACACGCTTTGGTCGTGGCATATCAGTCGTCGAGAACAACATATCACCCACGCCAAGCAATTTTTCGGCACCAACATTATCAATAATCGTCCTAGAGTCAACCTGGCTAGCCACTGTAAAGGCAATTCTAGCGGGCACATTAGCCTTAATCAAGCCAGTAATAACGTCTACCGACGGCCTTTGTGTGGCCAATATCAGGTGTATACCTACCGCTCTGGCCTTTTGAGCAATACGAACAATCATTGCCTCCACATCCCTAGCAGCCGCCATCATCAAGTCCGCCAACTCATCAATCACAATCACAATATATGGCATCGTCTGATCGCTAAATTGAGCATTGTAATCCGCAATATTACGCTTACGATTTTCGGCCAAAGTCTTATAACGCCTCTCCATCTCGGCCACCGCCCACTTAAGAGCACTTATGCACTTCTCTGGCTCGGTAATCACCGGAGTGAGCAAATGTGGTATGTCTGCATACGGCGCCATTTCAACCTGCTTTGGATCAACAAGTATAAGCTTGAGATCCGAAGGGCTATTCTTGTACAAAAGACTAGTTAGTAGCGTATTGACCATTACCGACTTACCAGAGCCAGTCTGACCCGCCACCAAAAGGTGGGGCATCTTATCCAGAGCACCGACCACTGGCAAGCCAGCAATATCCTTGCCTATTACCACTCCAAGCGGATTGGCCAGCTTCTTCCAATCAGAAGAGCTAAGGATACTGGATATCCTCACTGTAGCCGATTTGACATTTGGAACTTCTATACCAACAGCCTTCTTCCCTGGGATTGGTGCTTCCATACGAATAGCACTCGCCCCTAAATCTAAGGCTATATTACTATCTAAGGCTGTAATTTTACTCAACTTAACACCAGCTGGTGGCTTAAGGGTATACTGAGTAACTCGAGGACCAATATTCGCACCCTCCATCTCAACCTGAATATTAAAGTTATGCAATGTCTCCTGAATAACCATCGCGTTTGCTTCAACATCACCCGGATCGGCTTTATCTTGTTTTTGGTTGAGCAAATCCATACCCGGAAACTTCCAGTCTGGATCCGACGGAGCAGTAAGCGCCGAATGATCCTCTTGCTTGGTCAACTTCATTGGAACTGAATTCTTCATCGTCACCTTGCTGGACGCCTTGGGATGCTCTACCGGTACACCTTCATTAAGTTTGAAGCTATGCTTAGTAACGGCATTGCTGAGTTCTTCCATGTCACTCTGTTCGTCATTTTTGGAGTCTTTCCTAAATACATTGAACAAACCGCCCAGTACCAATGGCGAAATACCAAAGCTAAAGAACATCGCCAAAACAGCCAAGACCAAAAACAAGATGCTCGCAGGAATCGGGCTAAGGGCAGCCAACATCAGCCCCCCTGCCAACGAGCCAATATTACCACCTTGGCCACCAAAGTATCCCTGTGTCTGCGTATAATCGGCAAAGGCTGTAAACAAAAAACCAGCCAAAAAGACCATCAACAAAAACATACTTACCGCATTACTCAGCGGAATCTTGTGATCCTCTGCACGGAACTTCAACACGGCAAAATAAGCCAATGCTAATGGCGCCAGATATGCTGCCAAGCCAAATGTCCAATCAAAGACACCAAACATCGCCCTCGGCAAAGCACCGCCAGCCCCAAAACTACCCAAAAGTAAAAATATCGCCATCAAAAACAACAATAATGAGGCAGTCTGACGCCAAAAGAGATTTGGCTCCTTGTATTCTTGCTGACTTACTCTACTTTTGCGCTTTTTCTTTTTTGCCATATTTTATACCTTATCTACAAATAAAGATTATACTACTTATCCTTTGTATCAAAAAGTGATAATTGACCATTTAGTATGTGTCCACTGCTAGATGATTGAAAGGCTTTTGATTTTATTGGAATATTTTTATTGTTTATCATCATACTTACAGTATATCAAATTGTTCGTATTTTGTCAAGCCAAAGCACCGTAACCACTCCCCGGCTCTATCTCCCCCAATATTAATCTAT
>JAGQMT010000079.1 GCA_020428565.1 Candidatus Saccharimonadota bacterium
AAATGGCAGTATGACCTAAATGATTTTATATCCAAATCCAAGCCCGCTATATATTACCTATCGCTAAACGGTATTAGGCATTTAAAAAGCTTAGATAGGTATCCAAACACAGAGCTTAAGAAACGGTACAAAGACGGAACAAGATCCGAATCTTTCATTAACCAGTCGATCCTTATAGCGGATTGTTGCATCACGCTGGAGTCAAGTAATACAGAGCACATCATCTACAACTATGTCTTGGAGGCTGATTATCTTGATCCAAACAGTACCTATCATTATCTGAATGATTTAGGACCGAGCCTCTACTTTACAAAGACTATCAAAGACAAAAATAGCAATGACGATACCGCCGTCCAATATTTATTGGAAATATTCAACGAAACAACCCCACGCTACAAAGTTAAACGCAAGCTAGAGATGTATATAGAACTTGTAGAGGAAGATGAAACTAATCAACAAATAGTCCTACTGGCATTTCCAAGCGTTTCTGAGCTACTTTACGCCAAGAGACGAGTAAAGTTACTCAGCGAGAACCTAGACGAAGATACTACCTCTAAAATTAGATTCGCAACAACAGACAAAATTAAACAGGTGGGTGTTGCTGGAGAGATCTGGGAAGAGGTTTAGCTCAGTAATTTACGTCTAGATATAACCAGCGGGGTAGGTTTATCTGTAGGTGCATGTAAGAAGCTATGGAAAGTGTTGCACTAACCCTTTGGGCCGGGTAGAATAACAGTAACGCTATTGCTTAAACAAAGGAAACTTATATTATGTTCATTAAACACAAACACTTACTAGGCCTTACAACATTTGTTCTTAGTCTGGGAGTAGCCACAATCTTAGGTGGAGGCAGTGCTCAGGCCGCAACTCTCAATGTCTCTGGAGGTTGTACTCTTCCTATAGCTATTGACTCAGTAAATGCCGGAGCTGACCAAGCTGGCTGTACAGCAACAGGTCCAGCCTACGCTACAGACGATACTATTTCTATTCCGGCTGGGACACAGACGCTGACTGCTGATTTACCGCCTATAACCGAATCGGTAGAAATTATAGGAGCAGGCATAAATAACAGTATTATTGACGGGAATAATGGGCAATACTTGGGATTCCGTGTAGCTGACGTTACAGGGGTAGTATTTAATAACTTGACCGTCACTGCGTATAGAGATATTGCAATTTATGTAGATAGTAGTGATGTTATTTTTGAGAATATTGAAATAGACAGCAATAACGCAACTGATACCGGTGCACTATATGGGATATATACTATAAATGACGATAGCAATAGTCACACACTAAACTCTAGTAACGTATACATTCACAGTATGAATCAAACAGACGCTTATTTGCATGCCTTCATAGTCGCTGTTTCAGATGGAGGACATACCGATGCTACTATTACTAATACAACCCTGTCTGACATACATACGACTGGATCAGATGGCATAAACGGGATAGCGATGCATGTTGGTACGTTCGGCGGAGATGCCATGGGAACATTGGACGCCAACATTTCAAACACAACCGTGACAAATGTTACAAGTGAAGCTTTAACAGCCCCTTTTAATGCTGCGGCATGGACAGACAATGATGGTGGAAATTCAACAATCAATGTTGATATAAATAATATTACTATCACAGATACTCACGGTGAAAACGGGACCGGACCTATTACTGGTATCAAATCGGGAGCATTTTACGCTGCTGCAGTTGGAGTTGGTGCAAGCGAAATAGGCACTGTTAACATGACGGTATCAAATAGTCTAATGGCAAATAATACCTCCAGCGGTAACCCTAGTAATTGTGCGGAAGGCGATTTTACCCCGATATTCGGTGGAAGTGGTCAAGGAATACCAAATATTATATCTGCTGGCTACAATATATCTGACGATGACAGTTGTGATGATTTTAATCAACCAGGCGACCAACAAAACATCAACAATATTCTCAGTACATTAGGCCCTCTCCAAAACAACGGTGGACCAGTGCCAACTAGAGCATTACTTGCAGGTAGCCCTGCTATTGCGTCAGGTAGGTCAGTTCTCGGTATCACCACTGATGCACGAGGGATAGCTCGCCCTAGAGACTGTCCATCCGTTGGAGCCTACGAATTCGAAGGCGCGGTTTGTGGCACTGCAACAACTACTCCTGTAGCTGGCGGTGCCCTTGCCCCTAACACCGGCATTAAGTCTTCATCTCAGATCTTCAATATCCTAGCTGGATTATCTGGCCTTGGACTAGTGACATATATATTCTTCAAGCAAAAAGGCCTAAACTAGTATATATTTGGTCTATGGCTCGACATAAGAAAAGTAGTAAAAAATCATCTAAATCTAGAGCAAAGCCTCGTTCTCGCTTTCAGGCTCTATTGTTTCATCCGAAAATACGACTAATGATACTAATTATTGGCCTACTACTTGTAGGTATCGGTTTGAATGCGCTAAGGAACTGGCATAATATTCAAAACGCAGGTGTCCCTTCCGGCAATACTGTGTTGGTTGAATCGACCGATGCTCCCAGTGAGCAACCGGTGCCAGATACTTACAACGTCCCTGCAGATAAACCCTTATCTATTCAACTTCCAACAATTGAAGCAGAAGGCTATATAGAACAAGTCGGGGTAGATAAAGATAATAGAATGGTAGTACCTGGTAATGTCCATATGGGTGGTTGGTATACCAAGGGTGTATTACCGGGTGACGATGGTCTTAGTATTATCGACGGCCACGTCCATGGAGTATATGCAAAAGGAATCTTTTATAACCTCGGTAAACTCAAGGCTGACGATGTTTTTACGGTTACCTTTGGAGATAAGAGCATCCGAAAGTTCAAAGTAAAACAAGTTCAAACGGTTACTACCAAACAAGCCGACAAGACTCTGTTTATCCGTGACAAGACAATAACCAAACAACTCAATCTTATTACCTGCACTGGTAAGTACAACAAAGACAGTAAAACCTATGATTCTCGGGTGATTATTGTAGCTGAGACAGTATTGTAATAGACTTTAGTTATATTATGTATAAAACAATAATCAACCAAGGCTACTTAGATACTATTCATCTATACCAAAATAATTCAGAAAAGACAGTTAACTCGTGAGTGAAGTTAAGGCCGGCGATAAACCAATAACTAGTAACGAGATTGCTGCAATTGAATGCGATTCTTACTTCCCAGCGGGTTTAGGACGTACAGCGATTGAATCAGGCTTGAAGTCAACTTACGAGGAAGACTTAGTAAGAGCCGCAGATATTTTTCATGATTACTCATTAATCCCGAAAGAGCAACGCACCGCCGAAGACCTAGAACGCTATATTGATGCATCCCGAATATTGAGTGGTGATTTGTAACAAAACTTAGATACTACTGAGACGAACTGCTAAAGGCTAGCAACCATTACCCTATTGCACTAACCCTTCGGGGGGGGGGGTAGAATAGCAGTAACGCTATTGCTTAAACAAAGGAAACTTATATTATGTTCATTAAACACAAA
>JAGQMT010000007.1 GCA_020428565.1 Candidatus Saccharimonadota bacterium
ACTATTACCTACGACAATGGTAGTGAATTTGCAGCTTGGAGGCTAACTGAACAATCGCTACAAGCCAGAGCAGACGATAAGCGTATTAAGATTAAGATCTACTTCGCTGATCCTTATCGGTCAAGCCAACGAGGCAGAAACGAAAATATCAATGGGTTAATCCGTGATTACTTTCCAAAAGGTACCGACTTTAAGAAGATAACAAAACAACAAGTCTTGGATGTTGAAAACATTCTTAACAATCGCTCAAGGAAAAGATATGATTGGAGGAGCCCATTTGAACAACGAGCGCATGTGCTAGGGATTAGTTAGGTGGAAAGATTGGGATGGCAATTCAGTATTATCCCTAATTAGCCTAGTGGATACCGAGTTTGTGATGCTTATCACTAGGGCGACGATTAGTTATAGATATAAGCAAAATCGATACAAACGCCCCCACACCCAAAATAAACTCATAATAATCACTAATATACGTCCAGAATTCAGTCGCCCGAAAGCCCTCACTCCAACTACCCGGCATCAATGACTCCGCCAACACCACGCCGAGCAGAGCCGATGCTACGGCAGGCAATAAATTAATAAATAATTGTGACTTTTTTATTTGACCGCGAGTCAAAAAAACCACCAACACCAGAGGTAATAATAGAACAACGAGCTTTGATATACTGGAGGCAAGCGATGCCCCACTAGTCAAGGACGAAGCCAACAGACCTGCACTATCCCCGACACCAGATACTAACAGACTGCCTAAACACAAAGCCATAAATGCAATAGCAGAATTAGCCCGCAAAACAACGAGTAGTAACGAAAACAAGACGACAAAAGCAATTAGCACATATTCGGCCATATCGTAATTATATGTCAAAAACCATAAACTTCATACATGAAACTCATCACCAAACAAAACGGCTACCAGTACTAACGTCATAACGCTTAGCCACACCAGCACCTAATTCCAAAACATACCGCCCTATGTGACAAAAACTTTTAGGATAGGTACCGGGAGATACGTCGTGTTCGATATATGATACCCTTCTGTCATTATCGAGCCATAGTATATCAATATCAAACTTCATGTCCTTCATCCAGAAACACCTGCTCTCTAGCGAGTCATAGACGAACAGCATTCCTCGATTATCCGCCAAACAATCCCTATCAGACAAACCATGCGCCTGCTCCGTATTATTTATAGCCTGTTCAGCCACGATCTGCACATCACCAACACTGATCACTTGCTCACGGAGGCTGGACAAGGCTGTGCATTCAGTCTGAGCCAAGCGTGATGTCGAGACATTATCAAACAAGCCTTTCGACACAACAACCCAACCAGCAAGCCCTACCAACAGCAAGACGAATCCTATAGCACGCCACCCAGTATAAAATCTAGGCGCCAACTTTATCTTTGCGCGGTTGTTTTTTGGCATTACGCTCAACATGCTCAATTATTTTTTCAGCAACATTACGACCGGTAATTAATTCTGGCGTCTTCAGACTGGCAGAAGAGTTAACCTCTAGTATCAGTGGCCCCCTTACTGAGCGCATCATATCAACGCCACAAATAGACAGATTCATTGCCTTTGCTGCCTTTTGAACAGCTCTACGCTCTTCATCAGTCAGCTTCACGGGACTACCAGCACCTCCCTGGTGGGTATTTGACCGAAAGTCATCATCCAAAGACTGGCGCTTGATACTCGCAACCACCTTGCCACCGACAACCAAAGACCGTATATCCTGACCTGCCGACTCCTTAACAAATTCCTGTAGCAAGATGTTAGTTCCGTCATCATCCATAACATAAAAAGCTTGCATTACAGATTTCGCAGCTTTTTTTGTTTCGGCTAATACTACACCATTACCATGCGTACCTCTCGCTAGTTTGATTATGACTGGATATCCACCCATATCATCAATTTGCTCCTCAATATCGTTAATTGACCTAGTGAAAACAGTCTTAGGAATACCCACTCCTGCACGTGCCATCAACTGTATTGATCTAAGCTTATCCCTGGAACGAACAATAGCAAGAGAACTAGCTGTAGAATACACACCCTGCATCTCAAACTGACGAACGATTGCGGTACCATAACGTGTCATATTACTAGCAATCCTAGGCACAACTGCATCATACCCTTCAAGCGTACTACCCCTGTACTTAACTATTGGACTATTCTTCTCGATTACCGCACTGCAGTTTTTATACCTAACTATATCTACTTCATGACCTCTCTTAAGTGCCTCCTCCTTAAGACGCTTAGTTGAGTAATTACCGGGACCATTGGACAAGATCGCTATTTTCATAAATCAGAATCCTCCTCGTCATATGATAAATTAATATTATACGCATTCTTCAACTCAATTCTATTGATATCCGTTAAGCTAGTGTCAACAATAAATCTGCCATTAGTTGCCTTACGGCCAATTAGTGCAGGATATATTTTCTCTAGTCTATTAGCAAGAGTAAAGCCAGTAGTAAAACTCACACCTGCAAGAACACACCGCAAGAGCACCTCGTATCGCGACTCCTTATGTCCAAACGAATTAGCGATCACAACGCTTTTAAATTGATCAGTTTCAAATTCAACACCCCCCTCAGACGATCTGTGACCACCCAGAATATTACAACGCAACACTTTTCTACCATCCAGATTAACGATCTCAATGTTAGAAGCATGTATCGCCGAGCGATATGCACCCGTGTCAATCTTTGCAGGCACCATTGAAAGTTCCAGCTGAGGCAATGTTAGATAAGTTGCCCTACCTATCATCTTCTTGTCATTTAAGCCTGTATTTATCATAGTTTTTATAATATCCTAATTAAGGTAATTATAGCCAATTTTTTAATATATCTTATTATAACACGAATTTACTTATATTGCAATATGAAAACATACTTAATCGTTGGAAAAAAATTCTCAGGCCTCTCTGAGTACATTCTTAGCCAGGGACACGACTACTTATTATTAAGGGACAAGATAGGTGCCAAGAATCCAGAAAAAAAACTCAAAAGAAGAATCTTGGTTGACTTCTCCAATATAAAAGAAATAATACACACCGTGCGCAAGCTAGATATGGAGTTTGCTGGCGTAATATCAACCTACGAAAACTACATATTGCCTACTGCGATCATCGCCCAAAATATAGGCTTACCAGGGATCCCTATAAATAGTGCTGAGGCCTGTACCGACAAAGAACTAATGAGACAACTTTTTTCCAAAGCCGAATCAACGATAAGCCCTTCGTTTAATGTAGTAAAATCAGAGCACGATCTAATAGATTTCACAAACCAACACGGCTTCCCTGTCATACTTAAGCCGGCCAATCTTGCCAAAAGCATACTGGTCACAAAAAGCAACAATATATCAGAACTATTAGAACAATATCGATTTGCCACCAACAACATACAAGCCATTTACAAAAAGTATGCTCCAGATAGGCAACCAAAACTCATAATAGAAGAATTCTTGGAGGGTAGTATACATTCAGTAGATGCGTTTATTGATACAAGGGGGACGATAACGGTACTTGATCAAATAGTAGACTATCAGTCAGGTCATGATATCGGGTATGATGACAATTTCCATTATAGTAGGACACTTCCTAGTAAACTGAGTGACGATGATCAAACTTCCCTTAAGGAGTGCGCTGAGATGGGTATAAGGGCATTAAAGATGAAAAGCTCAGCGGCGCACGTAGAAGTAATCATGACAAAAGATGGCCCCCGTATAGTAGAGATAGGTGCCAGAAATGGCGGCTACAGAGAAAGGATGCACAGACTAGCAAATAATATCGATATCCCCGCAGCTACCCTAAGTATTTCCGAGGGCGGTAACGTAGACATACGAGCTACAAAAAATGAACCATGTGCAGTACTGGAACTCTTTCCAATGAATAAGGGAGTATTCAAATCCGTCAAGAATTTAGACATTTTAGAAAAATTAGAATCAATCAAATACATAAAAACTAAATATCAGCCCGGTGAGACAATAGGCAAATCATCACAAGGGTACAAAGCAGTACTTATCATAATCATACACAACTCCAATCTAGATCAATTTAATAAAGATCTTGCCTACATTAATGATAACGTAGAGATTCTAATAAAATAGGTAGGTATCAGCCGTGGCTAACTTTAGATTCTAGATAATCTATGTACTTTGATACGTTATCAATGCCCGAAACCTCCATAATATGAAGTCCTGGAGACGTATTCACCTCTAGAACATAGGCCTTGCCAGTTGTATCATATATGACGTCCACTCCCATAACGGCAGAGTTAGTAGATTCGTAGATACGACGCATAAGCTCTGTGTCAACCTCATTCGGAGTGTACTCATAACCTCTGCCTCCTATAGATATGTTTGAACGAAATTCATCATCAGAAGAACTTTTACGTCGCATACTAGACGCGATGACACCATCAACAACTACAAATCTGACATCTGTACCATGCGCCTCAATGTATTCTTGTGCTATCAAGCTACAGCCCAGCTCGAACAAAGCATCACAAACACTCCTAGCCGATCTAAGCGATTCCGCTATAACAACCCCCTTACCCTGACTACCTCTAGCAAGTTTTATGATTACCGGATATTGAAACTGCTTACACACCATGTCTACGTTATCAATACTGACAGCTCTAGTAATCGGAGACGGTATGTTATTCTCCTCAAAATGAAGGCTGGTCAGTAATTTGTCGCCAAAAACACCGATTGACTCGCTAGACGTGGTAGCGGGAATATTTTTTGCCTCATAATAGCGACATATGTCTATGACTCTGGCCTGATTTGCGGGAGAAGAGCGAACGATTAAGGCGTCGACATCTGGCAAGTCTTCTGTATTCAATATATGATCAGAGTTAATAACGATACAATCATGGCCTCTGGCCTTAATAGTTCGTGTTATTTTTTCAAAAGCCACAGAGTCAACACCCCGTGTAACAAATCCAATCCTCATCTATTGAACCCCCGAGTGATTAAATTGACAAATATACTGGTGACATCCACCGCCTCTCCTTCATTAGGGTAGTGATGAAGACCAAAGGAAGGTGAAGCATTTGCTTCCAAGAAATAGTAATTGTCCGACGCATCAGCTATAAAATCTATCCCACAAACATCCAGATCTAGGGCTCCGACAAACCTACTAGCAACATCTACTAGACTACCGTCAATCGAATCGGTTACATTTATGGCTACTCCCCCCATTCCAATATTAGCCATTCCAACGACCTGTACCTCTGCGCCAACCATAGGAACTTCATTATAAAACCGCTCACCCAAAAAAGACCGAGCTACATCGATCGGTATCAGAGATAGCGACTCCGAATAGCCAGCTTGCCTCCTGTCACTGTTATTATCCTCTTCTATAAGAGAGGCGATATTTGATACACCATCACCAATGACACTAGCGGGGACCCTTTTGCTGGCGGCCGCAAACTTTCCACCAATGAATAATAGTCTGAAATCATTAAATATCTCTACGTGCTTCTGAAGTATAATGGTATTAGAAAATTTCCTGGCACCAGCAATAGCCATATCTAGATCATTGCGATTACCTATACTTACCGTCACCCCATTACCATGAGCAGAGTCGATAGGCTTAACCACCATAGGTCCTATACTATCGAGCAAGCCATAATCAACGGAATCACCCTTACATAATATTATTGTATCGGGAATATTGATGCCTAGTCCTCTTGCTATAGCATAGGAGTCTACCTTATTGTCCACAACCCTAGAAGAAAGTGCACCAGACTTATCTGTGATAACATTTCTCACATACCTTGTATTACCTAGTTCATCTTCATAGCTAATAAAGGCATGCGTAGGGCCTACACTGATGATCTTATGTTTAATAGATCGCCTCCTGAGTTCGTCGACAATTAAACGAGGTGTGATCGACATCACACTATAAAGCTCACCTTGTGAATGCCAGCCCGTAGACTCTGACATGGAAAGATTCATGAAAAAAATCTCTTTTTACCGGCAGCAGACTTAAATTGTTCTAAAATCTCTCTTTGTTTCTTATTGAGCTCACGTGGAGTCTCGACTGTTACTGTGACTATTTGTGCTCCTCTGCCGTTACCACGTAAATTAAATACCCCATGACCAGATAACTTGAAGTCCGTACCGCTTTGAGTACCTGCTGGTATTTTCATCTTTACTGGACCATCGACAGTATCAACTTCTATCTCTGTGCCTAAGGCGGCATCAACCATATCCACAGTCTCTTCAGACAAAATCAAGCTACCCTCACGAGTGAACTTTTTGTGAGCCTGTACACGAAGATTTACATATAAATCACCCTTAGGACCGTTGGCCATAGCCTCACCGTGCTCACGCAGACGAATCGTAGCGCCATCATCAATGCCTGCAGGTATCTTGAGTTTGATTTCTTGATTTTTTGACTTTGTACCCTTGCCCTTACAAACCGTACAGAGCTTTTCTGGCACCTTACCGGTTCCTCTGCACGTAGGACAAGTTGTCGCTTGCTGGATATTGCCAAACACGGTGCGAGTAACGCTAACTATTTGTCCGCTGCCCTTACAATCAGAACAAGTCTTGAGATCGTGACCAGGTTCAGCGGTCGTACCTTTGCAATGCTCACACGCATCCTCCATAACAAGATTAAGTTCAACATCTGTGCCAAAAACCGCCTGTTCAAAAGTAATCACTACGTCTGTCTCGATATCGCGTCCACGGCGAGAACGCTGTTCACGTTGCCCGCCGCCAAAAAAACTACCAAAGATATCACCAAGACCAAGATCGCCAAAATCAAAATTGATATTCTGACCACCACCGCCACCAAAGCCACCAAAAGGATCCCCTCCACCACCACTAGAGGCACCACCTACGCCTGCATGGCCAAACTGATCATAGCGCTGACGCTTACGCTCATCTTTAAGAACTTCATAGGCCTCATTGACCTCTTTGAACTTTGTCTCGTCCCCACCTTCTTTGTCGGGGTGTAATTCTATGGCTTTCTTACGAAAAGCCTTCTTAATTTCATCATCAGAAGCACCCTTGGCGACACCTAAGACTTCATAGTAATCTCTTTTGCTCATATATAAATCCTTCAATATAGCTCAGCCTATATTCTAGCACTTATCTATATAGAGTGCTAGATTTATATCTCACAATCTACTGAACCTATTTTGAGGGACTCTTCGGCAAAACTACCACAACTCGACCACCCAAGGCTACTGTTCCAGCATTAGATAAACGTTTTTCAACAAGTTCAGGCTTGCAGTACCTGCTCACCAGCGGAGCGCTATAGCACTTATACTTAGATTCGCACTCCCAATGACGCTTAATCTCGCTAGCACTAGTCATCATCTCTGCACTTACCGCCAGGTTTGAATAACCATTCCGAATGTTATTTTGAATTGCAGGATTCTTCTTCTTGGCACGTTCGTATCGGCCCAGCCAATAGCGTCGACTCTGCTGAAGTAATCCATCGTGCGTACCGTTTGTAGCGTTTTCATTTAACGTAGACTCGCAAGCCGCCAATCCTAAAAGGCCCCTGGCATCAAGATTGTACTGGCTAGCTACAGTATCAAAAGTTTGAATCAAAGGATCAGATGAAGGCATAATCTCTACGTCACAACCAGTACCACCCACCATTAACGTTGCTGACGCCGCGGCCACGGCAAACCCATCTCTTAATCGATTTGACATAAATAACACTCCTATGGCAAAAGCCATACTTAAAAATTAATAGAAACAGTCAGATTGTAAGCCATCGTTTATACATGCAAGCCATTACACATATCTAAGCTTAAAGTCTAAACAACCCAAGTTTGCGTAACATTATGCTACTCCCTGAGTAAGCTATTAGACCGGTTTGACCGTTTACTAATGTATCATCATTATGTCAAAATCACAATATATTGCACAAATAAATGATCTTGAATAGCTAAATTGACTTTATTGCAAGTTCAAATGCCCGATTGGTTTCATCTGTATCTAAGAGATAATCAATACGAATAATCTCTAATATACCAATCAAACCGTCCAGCTCATAATCCCGCCTACATTCAGAGCGGATCTGACTCCAGTCACCCAAATTCACAAAACTAGACAGCCGACCAAGCAAGCGACAATCCGTAGACGCCATAGCAACCGCATCAACATCAGACAATACATCACTAACACAAGCTTCAAACACCAGCTTCTCGGTATCGTTAAGTGGAGGATAGTCATCATTTGACCATATACTGAAGTCCATAATTGAATATAAGTAAACCACATAACTATCCACGAACAAAACTCAAAACAGATCAGACTAACAGAAAGCTACTTGGAGTTATTTATTATATTT
Organism: Candidatus Saccharimonadota bacterium; assembly: GCA_020428565.1. Lineage (GTDB taxonomy): Bacteria > Patescibacteriota > Saccharimonadia > Saccharimonadales > JACDBH01 > JAGQMT01. Next base: position 8,317 of record JAGQMT010000007.1, read on the forward strand.
TTGCAACTGATATACGGCGACCCCTATAATAAACGTCGCCAATACCGCCAACGCGGCATAGCCAAGATCGCGCAGCTGATACAACACTGCACCCACCGACACATACAAACCCCACATCAACACAAAGCGCTTGCGTATCGACATACCAATCAGCATGATTAATACCTGTTCAAGCAAGAGCACCCAGCCATAAACCCCGCCAGAGACACTGGACATAGCCTGAATAGCTAAAGGTACGGTCGAAACTGACAGGGCACCATATATATACTCGTCCGACTTGATAACTTGCCCAAGCTCATGACGCATCCACGCAAAGAAAGCTAGCATAATAGCAAAGACGTGCGTATAGGCCTGGAATTCTCTGACACCAAAATAGTGCATCCCCCACATCACCGAAGCCGTAAATACAGTTATACTGACTTCTTTGTAGCCCTGCGAACGATTACGCCAATAGTGGTAAGTTAAGCCACTAACGACAAATAATCCAATAATCATGGAGATTTTGGTTATATCATAAACGAAATAATAAGCCGGCGTGATCAAACTAGTCAGCAGTGCAAATATAACAGTGTTTTCATCTACTATCCTGGATTGACGGTACAGATGACGCCACCAGTCGGCCAAAGCATAAATCACTACCGCAACCAACGTACTTAAGCCCAAAAATATATCTATACGCAAATCCACCTTCAACGACCTCAAGAAGCCAAAGGCAATAACCTGCCATAATATCGGTTGTACTACGGATATCTCGGGCTCTTTCTCTATAAAACGAGCTACCAGCAGCATAAGAAGGCTAATCCACGATGATACAGCCACTGCGCCAAAATTGTCCATACCAGAATTTATGGATAAACAAAAGGCCAAAAAACCAGCTACAACATAACCAACCACATATGAAATACTAGCTGTTTTGGCGTAGACAATCATTGGAACACTTGTTGATAATAACAAGCTACCTATTGCGATAAACCGTGACAAAATCAGGGCTAACATTACAACTAAATACATCCAGGCATAGTACATAGTCTCTAATCCGTTAGGGTAAAGCGCATGCGCCACAGTAATAGGCATGAACAACCACAATCCGGTACTAATCCAGCGATTGTAATCAGATCTAAAATGCAGAGCTAATATAATGTTCGTGGCCAAAGCGATTATTCCAGCCCATATCAGAGATTCACCATCCCAACCGTTTATCAAAGTACCCGCGAAAACTAGTCCAGAGACGGCACTCCATGTATATTGCCTATCTCGCCAAGCAAGCACATAGACCATTAGACCAATAGCTACTGTAGCTAGGATACTCCCAAATATCAGAGAGACAAATCCAGCCGCCACTATCCCGGCCAACAAAACAACTCTAGAAACATGAATCATATGTATCGAATCGATACATCTTGGCAAAGACACCACCAAGTAAAAGGCTGCGTGCGTCATTAAGAACAGCACACTCGTTACCACGTACCAAGTATGAGATAGAGCGCCAGGAAATGCCAAATTCATA
>JAGQMT010000080.1 GCA_020428565.1 Candidatus Saccharimonadota bacterium
ATCGTCTAGGCCAACTAAGTCACTGGTGCCAAGGTATTTTTTGGCTACGTTTTTTATCTTTGATATTACCATACTAAAACTTTAGCAGAATTCATAAATCTGTACACCCTTGACATAATAGGCAGTATCACGCAAAATACAAGCATAGACGATAAGCTACAGGAGCCTACAAGTGATTACGCAAGTAACTAATCTAATCTACGGCCAGATAGGACAAGTCGTTAAGCCTTACGACCCAGAGACCATGCCTTTGCCACCACCGCCAACTACAGCTAATAGTAATCATGATATCTTAATCATCGCCCTGGTCGTCTCTGCAATATTGGCTATCTATTTATTTGCGCGCAAACGCAAGCGAAAACGCAAGAGCAAAGCCAAGGCAAAAAATCACAGCTAATACAAAAACTCTACGCTCTAAGATATTTCGTAATCTGTAGATAAATGCCACAAGTGGCAGTAACTGCATTTGTAAGGCTTGACGCTGCCGCCGTTTTGATAGGCTGATGTCGTGGCCGTTGCCTGAGCTAGTTTGCGTGTATCAAACGTTAATTTGTCTGCACAAGGCAGAACGTCTTCATAATCAACCGTCTCATCTGGTTCCATGTCTACACTTTAATATACACAAACAATATATTCAACTTTATAGGCCGGTAATAGTCCTGTGTTTTGGAAAATAAAAACCCTAAACGGGCTGATAAAATAAATATTATGGTGGAGCTGGCGAGTATGATCCCGCGTCCATTCGGTTACTCATTGGCTTTCTACAGGTTTATCTTGTCTCAAAAGGTTTCTTTAGTATTTGATAATGTAGGCAAGCAAAAACATCAAACACTGCAACCCTAAATCTTAGTAGGTTATATGGGTCATACAACCTAAGCAATCAGAAAATATAAGACTGACTTCTCTTATCTGATGTCAGATAATCAGTCGTAACCAAATTAGGCTACAGTGGCAACTGGGTTAGCAAATGCGCTACGTAGAGAATCTACGAATGCAGAGCTAAGACCAGCTACACGATCAGATACTTTTGCATCTATTAATTTGTCCGGATAACGTTCAGACGACCCGACCTGCTGGCACCAACTTGTAAATGTCCAAATGTCAAGCTTTACAGCCCCATGTGACTCTATCATAACACAAATAGCGGACCAATGATTCATTTTGTGTATTACAATAGCACCCTAAAAACCTAGGGTACTATAATTATAGCATAAACACTAACAACATGCAATTCAGTGTGTTTTTTGGGTAAGGAGGGGGTTATAGGTTTTTTAGGATAGATATGATAGATATAACTTATACCAGTCGTCTAGGGACAAGGCTTGCGCTCTGAGGTTGCCGTCTATGTTTGCTGAGTCTAGCAAATCACCGATTTGGTCCTTTGACATGGCGAGTCCTTGGCCTAGGCTAGTTTTGAGCTTTTTGCGTTTTTGAGCAAATCCAGCTTTGACAAGCTTGAAGAATAAATCAGCATCTACGCCGTCAAATAATGGCTTTTGGCGATGTTCTAGAATTAGTATCTGTGAATCAACCTTGGGTGGTGGCGTAAACAGACTGGCAGGTACTAAATCACCCAAATGAACATGACAATAAAACTGCACACTGACACTGAGTATGCTCATGTCGCCCGGCTGAGCGCAGACTCGTTCGGCAACTTCTTTTTGGACGAGTAGGGCAGATTTGCTAAAAGGATTAGTGGCTTCACACATTTTGCGCAGTAAATTGCTAGTTAGGTAATAGGGTATATTGGCAACGATTTTGTAGCCAGATGGTGGGGTGTCGAAATCATATTGCAAGATATCGACGTTTTCTATATGGAACTGCTTATCATAACTAGCAAACTTTTTGCTAAGAGCAGGGATGAGGCTTTTGTCGTATTCTAACGCCCAAACTTGCGCTTTGGCTAGGAGTAATCTTTTGGTCAAGGTGCCAAGACCAGGGCCGACTTCTAGCACCAAATCACCCTCGGTTACTTCGGCTGAAGCCACCATTGCATCAAGTGAATGTTCATCAAATAGCCAATGTTGACCAAGTTGTTTTTTGGGGGTTGCTTCAATCATACTACTGATTACCACCAATGATTAGCTACCCAGAAATTATAGGCCGCTTCCCAACTACCGTATCGACCGACGGCATAGCCCTGACACCATTTGAGTTGCGTCACTGGATTAGATTGCCAATCGGCGCCTGCGCTAGCCATCTTGCCACCCGGCAAGGCCTGACATAGCCCATAAGCCCCAGACGAAGAGTTGCTAGCTAAAGGATTCCAGCCAGATTCTTTGCGAATAATATGATCAACATAAGGATGGTCGGACACGGCCACGCCAGCCGCGTTCATTACAGCCGTCTTGTCTGCCGAAGCGTTGAAGGCTTTGCCTCGTGCCACGACTTGCTTGACAGGTTCTTGAACGATGACCTCTTGGATTAGTCGTCGACCAACCTCGATGCCGTTTTCGGTTTCGATTTCATAGGTTACTGATTTTTTACCATCAGCACCAACTTGACGTACTGCTGATGTGCCAAATGATAACGATAAATCTTCGACAGTTTCTATAGGCATGGCAATTAGTTGTTCTTCTGTAACGACCTGTATGCCGAATCTCGTAACAAAAATTTGGGTATTTTTCGTCAGAGGACTATCGGCGGCTGGCGTCACAGAATCACCGTCGCCCAAGACAACACCTTTTTCGCGCAACAAATCACCAACTGTTTCTGCGTGAGTCCGAAGCGATAACTGTGTGCCGTATAGATTGAGTGTAGTGGGTGTAGACCGGTTGATTACTACTTTGCTACCAATGCCATCTTGGATAAAGTCTTTGCTAAGCTCTGTGGTTACATTGTCTTCGGGGTATACTTCTATGCCAGCCTGAGTTGCTACACTGCGTGAAGTTTGGGCTGCGCTAGATGTGATGATTTTTGTGGATTCGTCTTGCACGACAACAGGCGCAGCTCGATAAATGTTGATTCGAAAATCATCACTATCGATTTCGGTATCTAGGGCTGGCTCGACAACATCGTGTTCGCCTAGTTTGATATCGGCATTATCTATCAAATCACCTACGGTTTTTTCTCTGGTTGGTAGTACTTTGTCGACGCCATCAATATGCAAAACAACAATACTAGATTGACCGTTTCTGTTGATTAGGACTGGATTACTATCTCGCAATGCAACCATCAGAATACCTGCAATTAACAAAAAAACCACCAACGAAGCCACGGGCAAGGCAAATTTGTGATGTCGATATTTATTCTCAAGCTCTACTAGTCTGTGTGCTATATTGCCGAGCCACTTCGACTTGAGTGGCTGTTTGATAGTCTTCCGAGATGTTGATTGCTGACTTAATGGTGTGATCTTTTTCATACTTTTGCACCCTTTATTATACCCTAAAAACAGATACGGCCAAGAAAACTCCCACATCCCAACCCCAATCTTGTCACTCTAGATCATAAAACAAACAAAAAGAGACACCTGTCCTG
>JAGQMT010000081.1 GCA_020428565.1 Candidatus Saccharimonadota bacterium
GATAATGAAATCTAAAACAACTGTAACTTCTAGACAGATTCTTGTGCCGTTTGTGTGGCTAACTATGTTGTGCGTCGGCATGTTGCTAATCAGAATATGGGTTACAAAGTGGATAGGGTATTGGTATTTGGCTTGGAATTTATTTCTGGCTTGGATTCCTTTGTTGCTAGCTATTGGTCTCAATAGTATACCTATTGCTCGCGGACAGTGGTCGAGGTTGAAGTTGTCAAAGGTGGTATCTCTGAGTATGCTCTGGTTGTTGTTTTTGCCAAATAGCTTTTATATTATCACAGATTTTATACATTTGTTGGATACTCAGGACATGAACATTTATTTTGATATTGTGATGTTGGGAATGTATACATTAACGGGCTATGGACTTGGCTATATATCGGTTTATTTGGTGCAACGTCAGCTTGGACAGGTGGTGCGTAGCAAATATGTTCATGGGTTTGTGCTGGGCGCGATGCTACTCAGTGGATTTGCGATTTATTTGGGGCGTTATCTGAGGTGGAATAGCTGGGACATTATCGTTAACCCGTTGGGCTTATTCTACGATATTGGAATTCGTTTGATACAGCCATTTGAGCATGGTTTGACTTATGGTATTACAATTTTGTTCTTTTTGTTCATCGCAATTAATTATTATGTTCTGGCATGGTTAGTGACATGGCTAAAAAAGACCAAAATTAGCTAAAATATGATATAATAACATAGACATGGAGAGAATATCACAAGCCTTTTTGAATTTTGTAAATTCTAAATATGGCATAGATACGAATATTGTTTTGGCTAGAACCGACGAAAAGTTTGGTGATTTTTCGACAAATATAGCTATGCAAATAGCTGGTCGGCTAGGGCACAATCCACGTCAGGTGGCCGAAGAGATTGTGGCTAATATTTCTGATGATTTAATTACTGATATACAGGTTGCCGGACCAGGCTTCATCAACATCACGTTGTCCGAGTCGGGATTGATTCAGTTCGCTGAGTCTGAACCACAGCGTATTTATGCCAATCAGTCGGTTGTGATAGAAACAAATAATCCAAATCCATTCAAGGCCATGCATGTTGGCCATGCGTTTAATGCAATACTGGCTGATAACGTAGCCAATTTGTTAGAGGCAGGTGGGGCAAATGTGTTTAGGGTAAGTTATCATGGTGACGTTGGCCTACATGTTGGTAAGAGTATGTATAGTTTGCTGGCGTATGTCGATGGTGATGCTTCGAAACTTGACCAAATTGCCGAAAATGAACGCAACGCCTTTATGTCCAAGATGTACGCGACAGGTTCTACGGCTTATAAATCTGACGAGACCGCCAAATTAGAGATTGATGAGCTGGCAAAACAATCATTTACCAGAGAAGATCCATTATTTGCCAAGGTATATGATACGTGTAAAGATTGGAGTTTTGAACAAATAGATAGGGATGTGGCTCGACTTGGTAATAAGCCTACGGAACGACGATTTTTAGAGAGTGATGCCGAACTCAGAGGCGTGAAGATTGTCAAAGATAACACGCCAGGAGTGTTTATAGAGAGTGACGGTGCAATAGTGTTCGAGGGTAGCAAGTATGGTGCATTCGACAATGCGTTTGTTAGCAAGCGTGGCACTGGATTATATGCATCTCGTGACCTTGGCTTGATACAGCTGAAGAATGAATACTATCATCCGCAAAAGAGCTATATTGTAACAGCTGAAGAACAAAGAGATTACTTCAAGGGTGTGATTGTGGCGGCTGGGCTCTGTATGCCAGACCTGAAGGATGTGACAGTAAATATTTCTACCGGTACGGTATTGTTGCCATCTGGCAAAATGAGCTCTAGGGATGGTGCGGTGGTTGATATTGCCTTGTTGTTCGAGCAGGTTAGCGAGGCAATCAAATCTCGTGGTGGAACGAGTGATGATATATCAATAGCGGCGGTTTTGCGGTATCAGTTTTTGCAAGTGCGGATAGGTGGCGATGTTGTTTTTGATGTAGATAATGCTTCTAGTGTGCAGGGTAATTCTGGGCCATATTTGCAGTATGCCCATGCAAGAGCTAGGTCTATCATTGCCAAAGTTGGCAGTGAATCGGTTGGTGAACTAGTAGATTTGCAACCTGATGAGCGTAGTTTACTTCGCAAAATAGGGGAATATAATGAAGTGGTCGATAGGGCTGTTGCCGAACTGTTACCTCATTATGTCTGTAATTATTTGTATGAGTTGTCGCAGGGCTTTAACAAGTTCTATGAGCATAATCGGGTGGCTGGAGATGAGCGTGAGAGTGTTAGGCTAAAGTTGGTGATGCTTTATGCAGATACTATCAAGTCTGGGTTGGGGCTGTTAGGTATTCACGCACCAGATAAAATGTAAAGTCATAAGCAAAGGAGAATTATTATGGCAAGTGCAAAAAATAAGTTAGCAGATAGTCGGGCAAAGGCTAAGGCGAAGGCTCAGGCATTAAAGGCGAAAACTGCCACTGTTACTGAGGACACAAAATTGGGTAATCAGTTGAGTGGGTTTACGGATTTTATTCGTTCACAAGGTGTAGTTGGACTAGCGGTAGGTTTGGCTATTGGTACTCAGGCAGGTGCGACGGTCAAGGCGCTTGTAGAGGGTTTTATCAACCCGATAGTGGAGTTCATTGTTGGTAGCCAAGAGGGATTATTGAATGCTAAATGGAACGTTATTGGTCCTGATTCTGAAGCTACAAAATTTTGGTTTTCTTTGGGGGATAGGTACTTGGTGATTGGCTGGGGTGCGGTGCTTTCTTCTATGATTACTCTGATTGCTGTAGCTGCGGTGATTTACTTTGTAGTTAAGGGTTTCAAGCTAGATAAGCTAGACAAAAAGAAAGACTAAGTTAGGGTTCGGGTCTGTTACTCGAAAATATTTTGTAGACTAGGCCATGGCGGTGTATACTGCGTGCATAGGTTAAATAATATAGGAGAGTACAGATATGTACATAGTAAGAATTTTAAAGCGCAAGGATGCTTCATCGGTGGTGGTAGCGGTTGTTTTGGCGTTAATTTTGTTAACACCAATCAATGTATTGACTACTGATTTAGCACAGTATCTATCTGGTATCACAGACTATGTGAATATTCCATGGCGTGAGGGAGTGGTATTGCCCATTGTCCAATCATTTTTGGAAGTCATATTGCTAGAGGCTATTTTGAGGGCAGTAATAGCGATTCGTCCGCTATTTGTTAGACACGCTACAAGGTCTACCAAGAAGTAGAGTTTTTAACGAGTTCTCCTGTAGTTTGTCAAAATAAAATCACCCCTTGCACAACAGGGGTGATTTTAATTGTAATCTGGTGCTGGTGGCAGACCTA
>JAGQMT010000082.1 GCA_020428565.1 Candidatus Saccharimonadota bacterium
GGCAGGGAAGCAATACAATATATGACCTCTTGCCCAAAACCCTACGTCACCTTAACCCATCCGGCCCACTAGATAAAGATTCATCTGGCTTGCTCATTATGACCAACGACGGCAATTTGCTCAACCAACTCACCCATCCCAGCCAGAACAAAGACAAAATCTACACCGTTACTCTAAATCATCCGCTTACCACCAATGATTTTGACGCTATCAAACATGGCGTAAGTATCGGAGACAAAAAACCCAGCATCATGCTAGTCACACCAGACCCCACCGACTCACTCATCTATCAAGTGATCCTCACCGAGGGGCGTAATCGTCAAATCCGACGCACCTTCAAGGCATTAGGGCTCGAAGTCATCAAACTACATCGTACCAACTTCGGTCCATACTCATTAGACGACCTACCAGCAGGTCAATACCGCCAGGTCAGCTAACTCAAGATATCCCAACCACAATAAACTAGAAAATTATTGACAGTTATACCATGAAAATTTCCTATTTACAATATTTAGCACCTCTGTTATAATACTTCCTAGTGAGTAGAAAAAAAGTACCTATCGTAGCCATAGTCGGACGTGCAAATGTTGGTAAATCCAGCATGTTTAACTACGTCCTCGGCACCAGAGAAGCAATCGTCGCCGACGAAGCCGGCACCACCAGAGACAGTATCCACGGCAAAGCCAATTATGACGACAAATACTTTTGGCTAGTAGATACTGCTGGTCTAAAAGTTGCCGAAGACGACTTCGAATTCACCATCCAAGAACAGATCTTACAGGCCGCCGATAGTGCTGATGTAATCATCGTCATGACAGAAGCTACCGACACAGGCATTGTCACCGAAGAAGACCGCCGAGTTGCCAAACTAGCCCTCAAAACCAAAAAACCTGTTATCTTATCTGTCAACAAAGCCGACAAAGTCAAAAACTCCAATCCAGACGATTACCGTAAGCTAGGCATCAAAGACATCTTCTTCACATCCGTCACGCAGGGCAGGGGCATCGAAGAACTATTCGAAGCCGTAGCAGATTTAATCCCCGCCGCCTCCATCACAGAAGAAGACGACCGTATCCGAGTAGCAATCCTAGGCAGGCCAAATGTCGGCAAATCTTACTTATTCAACACCCTAGCCAAAAAACAACAAGCTGTCGTGGCCGATGTAGCTGGAACTACCAGAGACATCAACCGTACCGTTGTCAAATACATGCAACGCGAGATAGAGCTTATGGACACAGCTGGCATCAGACGCAATGGCCGTATCGAGCGTGGTGTCGAGCGGTTCAGCATCATCCGAACTCTCAGCGCCATCGAACAAGCCGATATCTGTCTGCTACTAGTTGATGCTAACGAACCAAGCGTTGCCCTAGACCAAAAAATCGCCGGTATGATCAAAGAAGCCCACAAGGGCATGGTGCTAGTTATCAGCAAATGGGACAGCGTAGAAGACAAAGACGCTTTCACACACGACAGCCTGACGCCTCGACTCCGACACGACTTCGACTTTGTGCCATGGACACCAATGATTGCCACCAGTAGCGTAACTGGCAAAAACGTATCCAAAATCTTCGACCTAGTTCTAGAAATCGACGAAACCCGAAAACGCCAAATCAAGACCACAGAACTCAACAATTGGCTACACAAAGTCACCGACCGCCACCCACCAGCCGGACTCAAAAACCGTCAGCCAAAGCTACGCTACGTCGTACAAGAAGAAGGCATGCGCTATCCAAGTTTCAAAATATTTGGCAGTCAACTCAAATATCTACATTGGTCTTATCGCCGACATATGGAGCGAACTTTCCGTGAAACTTTTGATTTTCATGGTACAGGCATCAAATTTTGGTTCATAGAACAACACCAAAAACGCGAAAAACAAGAAAAAGAAAAGAACCCCATTCGAATCAAAATCAAGCGCAACAAAGCCAGATAACCCCAAGATTCAGATAGACATTCCTCAGATTATCCTCTGAATCTGCTAAAATATAGCCATGAGCAAAAAGGGTAGCCAACGACCAACTATCAAAAAGATATACCCAAAGACGAACATCAGCAGGGCGTACTACAAACATGTCCTCAATACCGTCGAACATGACCCACTCATCAAGCACTCGACTATTGCCATCGCTTCGATGATTATTGCAATCAATGTGCTAATTGGCACAATGATTTGGTTTGCGCAGTTTAACCCCGGTAATCTGATTCAAACCACTGGTACTGTTAATGTAGCGACAGCCAATCCAAACGCACCATCCAACCTCAAATCAACCTTCGTAGTCTTTAACTTCGATACAAAAGATCACCAAACCTACACCGTCCGCCAAGCAACCGCCAATAGCCAACAATACACAGAAGGGCAAACAATCAAAATCGGCTACAGCCCCAAAAACCCAAATTATGCTCGTATCCTAGATAATACCAACCCATCAAACCTATCCATCATCCTATGGCTCACACCAGCCCTAATAGTCCCTTGGTTCATCCTCGTGGCCCTACTGCGATACCACAGTCGTCAAGAACTAATCTGGGATGCAGCCGAAGCCGCCGATATCAACGACGACTAACTATACACAATCTATAGGCACCAGAAGGGCGTAGGCAAAACCAGCCAGAAGCGTCGGTTGTGAAATAAACCCTTGATATCTAATGACAGATATCTATACTGGTACGCATGGCTTTATTACACAGAAAAGAACATAACCTCACCGAATCACTCTACACAGTTTCTTCATCACTCGGTAACACCAAACTGATAGTTGGCTTAGGCAACGTAGGCGACAAATATGACCTCACCAGACATAACATAGGCTTTTACTGCCTCGACACCCTACTACAGGCCGAAGGTGGCACATGGAGCGAAAAAAAGACCCTCAAGAGCCTCATAGCTGATATACATATTGGCACAACTCGCCTAATTCTATGCAAACCAACCACTTTCATGAATCTATCGGGCGAAGCAGTTAGGGCAGTGCAACAATACTTCAAAATCAGCAATGCCGACACTATCGTTATACACGACGACCTAGATGTGCAATTTGGTCAAATCCGTACCAGAATTGGTGGCGGTTCAGCTGGCAACAATGGCATTAAATCGCTACTAGCCCACATAGACGAAGATTTTGGACGCATACGCATTGGTATCGCTAATGAATTTAGCGACAAAATAGATTCCGCTGATTTTGTCCTACAAAAATTCAGCAAAACCGAGCAAGAACAGCTCAAAGCCCTCAGCAACGAGGTCATATCCATAACCAACGACGCCGTCTTTGGCGGACAACTACTCGCAG
>JAGQMT010000083.1 GCA_020428565.1 Candidatus Saccharimonadota bacterium
CATCTAAATAAAACTCCTTTTTCTACTCAAAGTATATAGCAGACTTCCAAACCTAGCAACAGCATCAAGCTAAATTAATAATAATTTATACACTACTTCTTCCCAAATGAACCAAACGAGCCTCTAACGGCTGACCACATAGAACCAATACCCTTCGCCCCTGTATTCGCTGAATCATTATGTTGTCCGATCAACATATCTAGCCACATCAGACCAACCGCAGTGGTATAGTGCTGATCTCCGAGTTTATCAGCTATGCCACCAATTTCCAGTAACTTACCGACCCTGGATGGCAACTCTAGTTCTTCTTTAGCAAACTCTGACAAACCAGGCAGACTTGCGACTCCACCAGTCAGCACAACCCCTCCGGGCAACTTTTTTGATTTATTAATCTTCTTTAGCTCTTTGTCGACAAACTCAAATAATTCCTCCGCCCTAGCGCTGAGTATCATCTGCACATCTGATAATTCAAATTCATGGTCCCTGCCATCATGACGTACTTTAATCATCTTTTTAGATTTCGTCGTTTTTAGGTCACCAAATTGCACTTTTACGGCTTCCGCAATTTCGAGATCAGTCCTTAGTCCAATGGCAAGGTCATTAGTCATATTGATACCACCGATAGGAATTACTGCCACATGCTGTACTTCGCCGTCTTCCATGACAACCATGCTAGTCGATCCAGCACCTATATCTATAATGGCCGTTCCCGACTCTTTTTGCGATCTAGTCAAAACCGCCTCAGCATCTGCCAGACCAGATGTCGTATAGCTTGGAGACAAAACCCTCGCGCGCTCCAGCGCACTATCCATACTCCTGATAGCAGGAGTGGATGCGGTCACAATATGAGTATCCACCTCTAGCCTAACACCATGCATACCAACAGGATCCTTGATACTCTCTTGACCATCTAGCCTATAGCTCTTTGCAAATACCTGAATAATGTCCCTATTTGGAGGCATTTGAATAATAGTAGCAGCACTCTCTACCCTTTCACGATCCTCTATGGTAATTTCGTGGCTAGATGTACTAATCGCAATAACGCCCCTAGAATTAACACCCTCAATATGTGCACCACCCAGGTTAGCAGTAGCCCTATCTACCGTGACACCAGCTATTTTTTCTGCCTCACCAATTGCTTGCGAAATTGCTTCGACTACATCATCGATATGTGAAATAGTACTCTTGCGCATTCCTCGATTGACCGCCGAACCAAAGCCTATAACAGATGGTACGCTTTCGCCATCAGGCAAAACACCAATAACACACCGGACGGCACTCGTGCCTATATCCAAGCCGACAAAGTACGGAAGAGAAGAATTCATATCATGAAGTATAACGCTTGAGGTTGCAATCAGGCAAATCTTTTATGGCAGGCTTGCTATCAAACCGTCAGGATTTCGTATCCCTTATCTGTAATCAACACCGTGTTCTCGAAATGAGCCGCCAACGACCCATCCGTAGTTTTTATGGTCCAGCCATCATCATCGACATACACTCCATGACCACCCATTGTAGCCATTGGCTCTATAGCAATAGTCATACCCGCCTTGAGTACATCGCCCCTACCAGCAAACCCATAGTTTGGAATATCTGGCTCCTCGTGTAATTCATGTCCTACGCCATGACCGACAAGATCACGCACAATGCCGTATCCACCCGCTACCAAGACTTTTTGTATAGCACTAGATACGTCGCCAACCCGAACGCCATTCTTCAAAGCATCAATTCCGGCATACATTGAACGTTCAGTGTCTTTGATCAGTTTCTTCAGCTCATTACTTGTGCCGTCCACACAAAATGTCCGTGCGGCATCAGTAATCATACCATCATAGTTAACACCAAAATCAATACTCACAATATCACCAGAACGCAACTCATAGCTACTAGGAATGCCGTGAACAACTGCGTCATTAACTGATATACATATAACGTCGGGGAAAGCATTATGGACATCACCATATCCCAAAAAAGGCGGTTTTCCACCCAACGTTTTAAGCTCGCTGGCGGCTAAATCGGCTAGATACTTCGTCGAAACACCAACAGCCGAGGCTCGCTCCACAGTCCCTAAGACCTGAGCCAGGATCTTACCAGAGCTACGCATAGCCTCAATCTCTTTGGATGTTTTAATACGAGTGTACATTACAGCGCAGACCCATCTGAGGATATACCCAAAGCACCAAGTTCCATTTCTATACGATCATGTACCGCACCAACCGTACCTGTCCCGTCAATATGCGCAATCCGAATATTAGCTTCTGTTAAATACGTTAGGATTGGATAAATTTCCTTACGGTAAACCATAAGTCGATTTTCTATAACTTCCATAGTGTCGTCTACTCTACCTCTAACCCGTAGTCGTGACTCAAGCTCGGATCTAGGTACCTCAAGTACAATCGCCACCTTGATAGACCTACCATAATCAGCAGTTACTGTATCTAGCCACTTAACTTGATCAAGCTTCCTAGGATATCCGTCTAATATAACGGTATCTATATCCTTAGCCCTGTCCAAGGCATCTGATATCACTGAGTTTGTCTGCTCCGTACTTACCAAAGCACCAAGCCTCATCTGTTCCATAATCTCTGGATCCCTAGAGTCACGCAATAGTTGACCTGACGACAACCAACGCCACCCGTGCCTCGCGGCCAAAATTTGCCCCTGCACGCTCTTACCTGCTCCAGCAGGACCAAAAAATAGCACCATAATTAACTAAGCCTGCTCTTGACTAATCTAGCAATTACGGCCCCATCCGCCCGACCAGCGGTCTTTTGTTTCACTACACCAATAATTTGACCCATATTCTTGACATCATTACCCACCACAAGTACAGCCTCGTCAACCAAGTTTAGTATTTCATCATCAGACATTTGTTCAGGAAGATAGTTCTGGATGATAGCCTTTTCAGCCAATTCCTTCTCTTGGCGCTCTGGGCTACCGCCTCGATCATATAAATCAGCACTGTCTTGTCTCTTCTTAGCCTCTTTCTGCAAGAGGGCCACAACCTTATCATTAGACAATCCCGCGTCCCTAACACCTTCAGACACTTCTTCGTACAAAATAGCACTTTTTAGACCACGCAAGACCTCGACGAGAGGCCTATCTCCCGCCAACATCGCTTTCTTTAAATCTTCTTCTATTCTTTGCTTTATCATCATATCTACAGTTTAACAGATTATTAATCACTCAAAAACAATTCAAACAAAATAGACTACCTATACGGTAATCTATTTTGTTAATTTGAATTATGCAAACTAATT
>JAGQMT010000084.1 GCA_020428565.1 Candidatus Saccharimonadota bacterium
TGTTGTGGTGAACCATTGTTAATTTTTTCGTTGTTTGGTTAGGTTGATTGTTGATTATCCATAAGCGGTATTGTAACACTATTAGCTGGATTGTCCTAATTATTTAGGGTTAGTTTGGGCTTGTCTTGTCGTGTTAGCCGGTGACGATGGGTGCAGGAGCCTGTGGTTGTTCTACTTGAATATGTGGGTTTTCTACTCTAGGGAATAGTACAGTATTTGGTACCTTGACTACGCCATCGCTAAATATATTCTTGATTGCTTGTGCGGTGTCTGGCAAAAACGGAGCTATTAAACTAGCAATTTCTAACAAGGATCCAGCCATATAGGCAAGTATCGTCCTGAGATGATCTTCGTCGCCATTTTTGGCCACGGTCCAGGGCTTTTGCTCTTCTATGTATTGATTAAGGCCTTTGACCTGATCCCAGACTTCGTCTAGGGCTTTATCGAATTTGCAATCTTTGACAAATTGATGATAGACGGCTGTGTCGTGTGATACTGGTGGCATAGTACCAATGACGCCTGCTTGGTACTTGACCAACATTGCTACTGTGCGCTGAACAGCATTGCCAAGCTCGTTGGCAAGTTCGCCATGGTAGGCTTTGTCTATGAGGCTCCAAGAAAAATCACCATCATTATAGCTCGGTATTTTGCGCAAGAAGTAGTAGCGAAAAGCATCAACGCCATACTGTTCGACAACATCAAGTGGAGCGATGACATTTCCGACGCTCTTACTCATCTTTGCGCCGTCGATATTTACAAAACCATGTACATAAAGATTATTCTGCAGAGGTAGGCCTAGTGACATTAACATGCCTGGCCAAATTGCGCCATGAAAACGCAAGATGTCTTTGCCTATAATCTGGTAGTTGGCTGGCCAATATTTGTTGAAATCAGCATGTTCGGGGTAACCAAGTACGGTGATGTAGTTCATCAACGCTTCGAACCAAACATACATAACGTGTTGGTCATCTGTTGGCACAGGTACGCCCCAACTAAGCTTGTCCTTTGGTCTCGATATGCTGATGTCCTCTAGGCCTTCCTTGAGTAATGCCAAAACTTCATTACGCTTAGTCTTTGGGATGATGCGTAGCTCCTCGGATTGTATTGCCTCCAAAATTGGTTGAGTGTATTTGCTAAGTGCAAAGAAGTAGTTTTCTTCTTCGACCCGGCGATAAGCCTTTGGGTGTGCAGGATTGGTTCGTTCTGGATCGATTTGACCTTCTGGTACAAATTCTTCTTGGGTGACATCGTACCAGCCCTCGTATTTGGATTTGTAGATATCCTTCGAGAGGTTTTTCCAGATAATTTGTGCTCGTTGTTTGTGATTAGTGTCGGTTGTGCGGATGAATCTATCGCTCACTACATTAAGTCCAGCCATCAAGTCCATAAACTTCTGCGAATTGGCATCGGCCAATTGTTGAGGAGTTAAGCCCTTGGATTCGGCGGTTTCGGCTACTTTTTGACCATGTTCATCAGTACCAGTGCTAAAAACTGTGTCCAATCCCTGTGCTCTAGCATACCGAGCTAGTACATCGGCTTGTATGAACTCCATGGCATGGCCTAGGTGAGGCTCGCCATTGGCGTAAGGTATAGATGTTGTGATATAAAACTTTGAATTCATGTAATGTCTCTATAGTTAGTTATTAAATTAGTTGTTAAATTTTTACTGCTTTGACAAACTTATTGCAAAATTAAAAAACAAGCCCCCTAGGGCATCATCACGATTTGATCAAATATGATGTATTTCATATCTGCATAATACCACCAAACTAGGTTCGGCTCAACTTATATGTCTGCGCTTTGACTGCTGTTTTTTGACAGGCTAGAGCTAATTTGATAGTATAGATTTGCTAATTTAATTGCTTTTATGCTTTTGAGACAGCTTGTTTCATCTGTTGTAGGGCATAGTTAGTGGCAATGTAGTCGATACATAAATAATAGTTTTATATAAATTAAGTACATTGCTAAATAAGGAGTTGACTATTCGTAGTTCATCTTATGATTCGGCCTCAAACGGATCGAATCGTAGCAAGAAATTGAATTTTGGTCGCATGTTTAAGCGACGTAATGGTAGATTAGGTAAAGGTTTGGTTAGAACTGGCATCGTGGCTGGTAATTTTGCAGTTGTCGGTGTAGCTATTGCATTGGTAGTGGTTTATTCTGGTGGCAATAGTAATGCATCAAACTATAATGCGCTAACCACCGCAGAAGAATCCAGAAAGGTTAATCCACTTGACGCAGTGTCCTCTAGCGAGGTGGCTGCTAACGTCGCTTTGATGGCTAAATTGCCAGAGAGCGGATTGGTAATTAACGAAGCAGACGCTACGAGTTACGTGTTGACTGGTGGTGCTTCTGTGTCGGCTTATGATACTGTGATCAAGCCTCAGATACTTAGCGACGCTATCAAAACTAAGGACGATATTCAGGATTATGTGGTTGTAGAGGGCGATACGGTAGACTCTCTGTCGGCTAAGTTTGGCGTCACGAGCGATAGTATTCGCTGGTCAAACAACCTAACTGGTGCTCGCTTGGTGGTTGGCAAATCATTAGTGATTCCACCTGTAAATGGCATTGTTCATACTGTAGCGGCTGGCGATACGTCTGATTCTTTGGCTGGTAAATATAACGTCAGTCGTGATACAGTCACTAGATTTAATGATGCAGAAGTAACTGGTTTGGTTGTCGGCGAGAGAATTGTAGTGCCAGGTGGTACGGTTGCGGCGGCCGTCGCTAGTCGACCGTATTATGCTAATTTTGCCTTTGGCAATACGGCGGTTTATGGTTATAACGGCTATGTACCTGGTTATTGTACTTACTATGCCGCTTCTAGGGTATCTGTGCCTGCTAACTGGGGTGATGCAAGGGCTTGGTCTAGTGGTGCTCGTCGGACACCGGGTTGGAACGTGACCAAGACGCCTGTACCAGGTGCGGTTGCTCAGACGACCAGAATGCATTATTTGGGGCATGTGGCTGTTGTCGAGGCGGTCTCCGAAGATGGTACAATGATGAAGATTTCGGATATGAACGGTATAGCTGGCTTTAATCGAGTGGGCTATAGTGACTGGATGCCAATTTCATCATACGATTGGTTTATATACAGATAGACTTTTGTAATATTTTGTTGTATAATTATCTATAATGTTTATAGATAAAGTAAAAGTTAGTCTCAATGCTGGTAACGGCGGTAATGGGGTGGTGAGTTTTCGCCACGA
>JAGQMT010000085.1 GCA_020428565.1 Candidatus Saccharimonadota bacterium
CAAGACAATCCACGAAGACATGGATTTGGCGATACATCTGTATCTTAATAATCGCCATATCGTCTATGATGCCAAGATGCTTGCTGGAGCATCGACTAGACGGTTTGACAGTGGTCCAGAAGCGTTCTTTGCTTATAGCGAGATGATGACCAATAGTTTTGCAATTCATGATATGAACCCAGTCGGTGCCAAAGTTGCAATTGCCGCCTATTCGTTTGCTTATTTGACACTAGCACCTCTCAGACGAGCTTATGACGACGAACTTGGCAAGCGTTCGATAAAGAAGTTGTTTCGGCGCACCAAACCCAGAGATAACCCTAATGGGGCTTAGGGCTAGATAGACTTTGCGGGTTATTCTTCTACAGCATTGGGTGTGTAGCCGCCATATTCGTTGGGCGTGAGTTCACAAGCACCCCATAGACCTTTGTTTTGATCACGGGCATCAGCTTGGTATTGTTGGAATTCTTCCTTTTTTTCGAACGGAAATGATATGTAGGCAAAGCCGTAGCCTTGTTTGATGATTTCGGCGTTGACGAGTGTGCCGTCGGGCAAGTACACATATCTGAGTAGTCGGTTGTAGCGATCACGATTGGTGTTGGTTGGGTCGGCCTCTAGTCTGACTGGATTGTCGCCAATGATAGTTTTGGTAAACTCACTGGCCATTTTGCCGTAGCATTGTACAGGCTTGCGAGGGTCTTTGTTTTCTGGCGTATCGACGCCGATAAAACGGACTTTTTCGGCGGTGCCGTTCATGTCGACTGTGATAGTATCGCCGTCTTCAAAGGATTGCACAGGATACAAGCCGGGTTGGGTTTGCTGTACGGCTACAGAAGCTTGTTCGGTACTCTGCTCGACGTCAATCCAGCCGTATCTTTGGCCGAGCCATGTTGCACCAGCAATACACAGGCTTATGATTAGGTAGATAAGCTTTTTGGATTGCCTTTTGGTGAGTAGTTTGCGTTTTTTGGCCATTTTGTAGTTTATCCAATCTTGTTTTTGGCTGGGTCTTTTATAATTAAGGAGCCGACAACCCCACTAGCGAGTAGCATGCCGATGATAGAGAGCGACCAAGATGTTTGGATGTGTAAGCCAACCCAATCTAGGCCAAATATTGCCTCTGGTGCTAATAGCATTTTGGTACCGATAAAGAATAGCAACAGGCCGAGTGCGTAGTTTAGCATCCAGAAATGGTCCTTGATTTTGTCAAATACAAAATACAAGGCGCGCATACCCAAAATTGCCGAAGCATTGCTAGCGATAATGATGAACGGCTCGCGCGAGACTGCCAAGATTGCAGGCACGGAATCAACGGCGAAGACAACATCTGTGAACTCAACGACCAATAGTGCCATAAATAGCATTGTGGCCACGAACTTACCGTCTTCTTTGGTGAATAGTTTATGGCCGTCTAGGTGTTTGCTGACGGGTATAAATAATTTGGCAATACGGAAGAATTTGCTACCATGTGGGTCGTATTCGTGGTCTTTTTTGGTTTTGAGCATTTTGAACCCGCTGATTATGAGGATGAGCCCAAAGATTAGCAAGATTGGTTCGAATTTTTCGATGAAAGCAATGCCAGTAAATACGAAGATTACTCTTAGTATAATTGCGCCGATGACTCCCCAGAACAATACACGGTGTTGGTATTTTTTGGGGATACGGAAGTAGGTGAGAATCATTGACCAGGCAAATACATTATCGATTGACAGTGATTTTTCGACTAGATAACCACTAAAATCCTGCGTACCAGCCTCTGTGCCGTATGCTAGCCAAAGAATTACGCCCATAAATACCCCCATGGCGATCCAGCCGACACTTTGCCAGAGAGATTCACGGAGGCTTGGAGCGTGGTCTTTGCGATGCGTGACTAGGATATCAAATAATATCAGACTCAAGAACCAGCCTCCTAGGAGTGGCCAACTCCACCACGGCGTGTTGATATTGAGTGATAAGTCTTGGGCGGTGTTGGCGAGATTTGTGAGGTACATTAGGTTGGTATCAAACATTAGTAATCAATCCCTTCGTTGGCTAGAAATTTATCATCGTAGTGGTGCTTCATCTTGGTCATGTGGGTAGCAATGTCTATTTTGTCCAGTAACTGCTCTGGGAAGTTGCGTCCAGTTAGGCATAGACTGGTTTTGGGGTGTTTGGAGGTGATGAGCTGTTCGATTTGATCGACTGATAGCAAGCCGTCATTGTAGGCGTTGTTGATTTCATCGCAAATCACTAGCTGGTAGTCACCGCTTTGGGCTGTTTGTAGGGCTGTTTGGTAGGTTTGTAGAGCTGCTTTTTGGTGTTCGACTTCGCTGACGGCTTTGGCCGAGATGTCCCCTGCGTTGTAGAAGCCTTTTCCACCTTTATAAAACAGTAATTTGTCATTGTACAAGGGCATGATAGCATCGATAAACTTGTGCTCGTTGACTTCCCAAGCTTTGATGAACTGGATATAGGCTACAGTCCATCCAGCGCCTAACGCTCGAGCCAGCAAGCCGATGCTAGCTGATGTTTTGCCCTTGCCCTCGCCTGTGTAGACTACGACAACAGAATCTTTGGTTTGGTAATCTTCGAATGCCACGGCTTAGCTAGTAATCTCGTGTTTGCGCAGTGTGTCGTCAATCTTTGGCCTGTCAAAACCAACGATAATATCGCCTTTGATGTCTATGACAGGTATGCCCATTTGACCAGACTTTTCGATAGCTTCTTCGGCTATAGATTTGTCTGATTCGATATCTTTGACTTCGTATTTGACATTAAGTTTGTCTAGGTATTCCATGGCTGCATGGCAAAAAGCACACCAGCTTGCACTATAAACAGTAATCATAATTATCTACCTCTTCCCTTCATATCTATATTATAACGCTATATTTATAATCAACAAATGATAAAAACTGTGCATAACTATTCATAAAAATACAAAAAACCCTTGACAACCCAAAACCCCTAAAGTATCATCCTAACCATAAACATTATGTATAAACAAATACACTAATGTTCGTACATTCCAATTCAAGTATTTAGTAAGTAAGTAGTAAGTATTAGATAGTATCTAGTATCAAGTATCATGTATTAAGTATGGTTTAAGTTTAAGTATTGGTTCGTCAGAACCAATACTTAAATACTATATACCTAATACCGTAT
>JAGQMT010000086.1 GCA_020428565.1 Candidatus Saccharimonadota bacterium
ACATATCTGAGATGCCATGGTTCATAACTATAGCCAGTTATTGGCTCTTTGCCCTCTTGATAGCGGATGATGAAGCCATGTAGATGGGCATTGTTCTTGATCCATTGACCGAGCGGTGTAGATGCAAAGGTTGTCTCAAGCTGACAGTTATTTCGATTGCATATGTCAAGTACTAGTCCAGATTGGTGTTCGCTGTAACCTGGTCGGGCGCTGATTCTGTCGGCTTCGGCTTGTCCCATTGAATTGACATAACCTGTATATAGGCTAGATTGTAGATTGTATGAACGGAAAGCGCTAGATACTAGTGGTGAGTAGCCTTGTGCAGTGGCTGCTACGAATAGACTTTCCGTAGCGGTTGCGGCATCAGCTCGTAGCTTGGAGTTGTCATTGCCAGGTGACTTGACTGCTACGTTGGGCTGTCGTAGATCTGCGGGTCGATAGTTGGAGGCTAGTGGGTTGCGTTTATTTACTACTAGTAGGTATGAGGTTGAATCGATGGTTGGACTAGGGGTGGCTACTACAGGCGTCTCGGGAGTTTGTTCTTCTTCTTTGTCAGTGCTGTCTTCGGCAACCTCGTCCTTGGTGGGTTGAGGTTGTTTGTCAGATTCGGATTGTTGACTAGCCCAACTAGTATCGGTGTTTGTTTCTGAAGTTGAGTAAAATATATCGTTAAACTTGAGTACTCCAAATACACCAGCGAATAAAAAGAGAGCCAAGCCTATTGGGGTAAGGATTTTTTTGTATCCTAGGCCCGATAGGCCTTTGGACACCTTTGGTACTTTGAAAACCTTCACAGTATATATTATTATATCATAAAGTTTGACATATCCTAATTTATAGGGGTAGTGTACAATGTATGTAATATGTCTATTACCAAAGTATTGCCAACAAAGTTATTGTGGATGGACTTAGAATTTACGGGCTTTGATTATTCTAAGGACGTGATTATTGAGGTATCGGCTGAGATTACAGATTTTGATTTTCGAACAATCGCTAGCTATGAATCTAGGATACGCAATAATCCCAAGACATTGGTTGACCGTATGAGATTGAATACATTTTGGCAAGATCATCCAGAGAATCGGGATAATTTTGTACGCAACAATGATGAAGGTAAACCTTTGGCAGAAGTGGAGCAGGACTTAATCGAGTTAGTAGAAAAGTATTTTGGTACTGAGCCAGCGGTGCTAGCTGGAAACTCTATTCATTCTGATAGATCTATGATTAAATCTTGGTGGCCAGGACTTGATTTAAGGTTGCACTATAGAATGCTAGATGTCACCGGCCTAAAGATAATTATGCAAGGTAAGTATGGTGTTGAATACGAAAAACAAAATACACATCGCGCCTATGATGATATTCAGGAATCTATAGCCGAGCTCCAATATTACTTAGATTGGCTGCAACAAAAAACGTAAATATTAGTTAGAGCGAAACAGCGCATTCAGCCACATGCGATGATTATTTCATAAGTATACTATTATGTTTAGTCTTTATTTTTTGAATCTCTGCTAATGTAGTACGTAGTAACTATAGCAACAATGACTACGGGAATCCAGTAATACCAGCATATTCCCAGTATAGTTTTACACCCATCTGTCTCTTCAGAGGTGTTGCTGGATGCTAGTGTTTTTGCTTCATCTAGCTCACTTTGGACGGCACCTCGATTTAACTCACTAGAGTCAACTTCATCAGACTCTGCTAGGACTTCATTTGCATCATAGCCAGTAGGTGGTGTCGTAGTATGCATTCTAGATGTTCTATTAGTTGCAGGGCTCTGAGTCGCAGTTCGACTATCACTACCCGAAGATCCGATACTACTTCCTAGCACACCTGAACTAGATTGTTCTTGTGGGGCTATTTGACTGTCGTCTATTGAGTCTTCGTTTGTATCATCGGGTATCGCGATAACCAATGTCGCCATGGCCGGCTCTGCGACATTGCCCGCTTGATCCGTGGCATTTGCAAATACACCATAACTGCCGTTCGTCAGAGAGTCTTCCTCGGGTATTGTATAGGTCCAAACTCCATCTTCTACCGCAATATCAACCTCTAGTGAATCACCGATTGTCAGCTGGATACTAGAGACCTCCGTAGCCGTACCGCTTACAGTTGGGTTGCCCAATGTACTGGTGGGTAAGGCGTTTATTGTTACCTTTGGAGCAGTTTTATCATAGGTTATTTCAAATACATTAGACCAGCTGGACTTATTGCCAATATGGTCGATTGCTCTAACTCTGATAAAGTGTTTTCCTTCACCCTCAGTAAAATCACCTTGTCTATTTTCACTTAGAACTACTGTTCGCCACGGGGATAATTCTTTATATGGATTACCTACAATGTCATTCCAGTATTCATATTCGTATTTAACGGTGTCTAAACTCGGTTTGTTCCAAATGGCTTTTACCGAAGACTTATTAGTAATGAAACCACTGGCCACAGGATTGTCATCAATCTTTAGGCCAAGTACCGGAGCATCTGGTGCGGTACTATCAATCGTAAATATTTGCCTGTTTGTGTTAAATTTACCCTCATTGCCAGTACTGTCATATCCAGCGTGGAAGATCTTGTATGTACCGTCTGTCCATGTGGACGTATCCGAAGCACAGTTCCTAATATTATTTATAGTATGAACTTCAGCGGTTAAGCCGCCTAAGCTATGGCTCCCCAGGCTATGCTTATTCCAGTTGCCACAAAACCCTTCATAATTACCGCTATCGGCATTCAGCTTTTGGACTAAATACGTAGCTCTGATCACTCCATGATTATCGTGTATTGTTTCAGTAAAAGAGAGATCATCAATAGACTCGATATAGATAATATTGTCAATAACAATGCCACCATGATAAACAGCATTACCTACCGGAACTTGCGTATCAACGTTACCAAAATAAAACTTGTTAGAGTAGTTGGCTGTGTCTGAATAATCTATTGTTCTACAATATGGTCCTTCGCTTGTGTTACCGGATAAGTTGTTGGTTGCAATATGATATGGTGTGCCACTCCAGTTTTGAGTTTGTTGAGTCCAGCCAACCCGCGTGACCATGCATGCATGATAAACCCCAGCATCCTTTATAGCAGGGAAGCTGAATATGCCGAGGTTATTCGTTTCACTGGTGCTAACAGCCTC
>JAGQMT010000087.1 GCA_020428565.1 Candidatus Saccharimonadota bacterium
ATCTTGGATGCAAAGAATATTAGACAGAGAGACTTCTGACGAAATGATGAAATATAATCTACAGGGTGAGACAAATTTGCATAACATCATGACATCACTATTTGAAAAACTGTATTACTCGGGCGGTTTTATCTTGTTGACTCTTCTACCTTTGTACAGAAAGCAATTTGCCGATTTGCTAAAAAGTACTAGCCTTAAAAAAGTTATACCATTATTGCCTAGTGCTTGGCTGGTGGTGCCAATGCTGGCTATAAATGGCTTCTCTGGGTATCATAAATTTCTCTTTACTGTTTTATTCATATTCGCGTTGTGTATAGGGCTTGGGTTAATCAGTAAGAATGCTAAAAATATTAGCGTATCGTTGGGTGTTGTGGTGTCACTGGTGGCTTCGGTGACTATTTTTGTGGTGGTTAGTTTCTTGAATTTTGAGGCGACGAGTACAAGAGGCTGGTTCTATACTGAATATCGTGAGATGTTTATTGCATTGGGCATTATGATTTATTCATTAGACCAGCTGTGGTCAATTTATAGGACTAAAGACCCAGTAGAGACTAATACATAACCAAAAAACGATTGATCATATTTAGGCCGACCCCATAAGGCCTAGACGGCTAGAATTGCAACCAGGCTCCATGAACGAAGAGTATTAAAGTTGGCACGATTATGGCACGATTATATTAAATCCGTGCTATATTCTGTGCTAACTTGCAAAAAGTGTAGTATTGGCACAATATTTACCTGCAATTTGTGTAAAATCTATGCAAAAACCTAAGTTGTGTTATGGATTTACATAACTACTTATGTTTATGATTGAAGAATTTGGATTTGTAATGGTCTGATTGTTATTTTAATAACCACTAGGCTTTTATTATTTAGGTGAACTTACATATAATAAAATCAATAAATATTGAGATTAGGACACTATGAGTAAAGAAGCGATTAATAATGCAATAAATCAAACCGCCCTGAAGGGGTTGGTAAGTGCTGACGACATTGTACGCTGGCAGGGTATGGATAAGTTGGATAAGTCAAGTACCTTACCAATGTGGATATCTATTATGGTTGGCTTGGGGTCTAGTGCCGACCTAGAGCTCAGAGACATAGAGGGTATAGTTAGGGCAGTAGAGGATGATTCGAACCAGTTTGTCAAAGACGATTTGCAACTTTACTTGAGCACTGCACAGGATAGTCTAGAGGAGGTTATTCGGGTTTTTGATACGGCGGATAGTGCTACTCGTCAAGGTGATTTAGGGGCTTCTGCTTCTTTATGGCTTAAAGCATTCCAAAAAGCAATAGAAAGCCGTGTAGTGCCCATTGAACCCTATAGGATGTTTGCTAATCTGGCCTCTTCGGCCTTTGGCAATGGTGATTTAGCATTGGGTTCTGTTGCTTTGGATATGGCACTAGAGATTAATCCAAATTATTCTTTTGGACTAGAACTTAAAGAGAGAGAGGTGTCTGGAGAATTTTTTGACTATAGTCTGTCAAAGATGAAGAACGAAGCAGATACCAATCATCCGATGGATTCTTTTATTACGGAAGCAGATTTGCGCATCAAAAGCAATAAGCAAATATACACAGAGTTAAAAAAACAAGGTATAGAATTAAATGACGAAGCTTATTTGAATATCGCCGAGTCAGTAACAGATTCGATTGAAGGTGTCGTTGGGGTCATAGTATCACAAGCTAAAAGTGATCAAGAGGTTGATTCATGGTATGTTCATGTTGCCAGTCTGGTGTTGTGGGAAAGGTTGGTCGCAAGGCCTTTGTTTGAAACTATACAGGATATAATATTCGAGCTTGAAGATTGTTTGCCAGAAAGTATTCGACATGGAGAATTGATCAAGAAGCTTGCTTGGGCAGTTGAAAATTGTCATCAATCGGTTTTTGATAAGTATGCTCAGTATCACTATGAGCAGTTTGAATTACGTCATGTGGTGCACGGATTGTTGACAACCGAAGTTTTGACACACTCTAGTTCGGCAAAAGATGTGTTGGTTATTGCCGAGAGACTACTTGCCAGTGGTTATTTCCCTGATATGCTGGTTCATGATGTAGTTAGGCGTATAAGAGACAGTAAAAACTGGCATCGTCAGCTAGAGTTACTTGTCAAGAATAATCCTGAGTATAGACAGGTGATTGTCATGGGGGTGGTGCGTGGACTGGTGTTGGTTGGTATGTATCAGGAGGCGATAGATACGGGGCGTCAATTGGTGTGGGATTTGGTGCTTGGTGGTGATATTGATCCTATGGAAACACAGATAACACAGATCGGTGATTATTTGGATATAGCTTATGAAGAGATTGGGAATAGAAAAGCTATTTTACAATTCCACAAAGAGGAAAAGAGGGTAATGACGATAATCGAAGATTTTGATAACCGTCAAGCAATGGCCACACTTAAAGAGAAGGGTGCAAAGGGAAGCTTAATGAGTAAGTTGCTTCAGCAAGATGCTCAGTATAGTAGTCTTTTTGATTATTTTGACTTTATTAATTCGCTTGGTTTAAACTTTGCAACGGTAGAATTGACCAATGATCGGATATCTGCAACTATTGTGAATCACGGTCCTAGGGTTGGTCGCAATGAACCATGTCCTTGCGGTAGTGGTAAGAAATATAAAAAATGCCATGGGTAGAATAAGTATTATCTTGCAAAAAGTGTATCATTAGCACAATATTTGCATGCAATTTGTGTAGAATCTATGCAAAAACCTAAGTCGAGTTATGGATTTGCATAAACGCTTATGTTTTTCTATTGCAGGCGGAACAGGTATTCGCCGTAGCCAGATTTTTTGAGATTT
Organism: Candidatus Saccharimonadota bacterium; assembly: GCA_020428565.1. Classification (GTDB taxonomy): domain Bacteria; phylum Patescibacteriota; class Saccharimonadia; order Saccharimonadales; family JACDBH01; genus JAGQMT01. The sequence continues at coordinate 2,802 of JAGQMT010000087.1, forward strand.
TCGGCATGATCTATTAGTTGCTCTTGGTCGATGAAACCTTCGGTATAGGCCACTTCTTCTGGACTACCTATTATTAGGCCGGTGCGTTTTTGGAGTACGCTGACGTAGTCTGAGGCTTCGTTCATGGAATCAATCGTGCCAGTATCTAGCCACACATCACCGTCGTCTAGAGTTGTGACCGATAGCTTTCCGCGCCTTAAGTATTCTTCATTGATACTAGTTATTTCTAACTCGCCACGCTCGCTAGGCTGAACGTTTTTGGCTATGTCTATGACGTCATTATCGTAAAAGTATAGACCAACTACGGCATGGTTGGATTTT
>JAGQMT010000088.1 GCA_020428565.1 Candidatus Saccharimonadota bacterium
CGTTTCTTGGCGTGGCTATTAGTGCAGTGCTGGCCAAGAAGTCACTGCGCCCCATGGAAGAATCATTGGAATCTCAGTCTAGATTTACATCTGATGCAGCGCATGAATTACGCACACCGCTAACGGTTATCAAGACCGAGACGGAGGTCGCCTTGCGTGATAGCAAACTCAAGCTAGCTGATGCCAAAGAGATATTAGAATCCAATCTTGAGGAGGTGGTCAAACTAGAAAATCTCACCTCTGCCCTATTGCGGTTGGCGCACAACAGTAATAGCTTAGATAAAGCCAGTTGGCAAAAGTACAAACTTCAGGATATATTTGTGGCTACTGAGGAGCGTGTTGCCAAAGAAGCAAAAGCTAGAAATGTTGCAATAAAAATTGTAGATACTAAGCTGATTGTTTTTGGGGATGCTGATCAATTGGTGGAGTTGTTGGTGATACTTGTGAGTAACGCAATCAAGTATAGTGGCGAAGGTTCGCAGGTGGAGCTTTTGGCCAAAAATAACGGTGACTCTCGAATAAGTATCTTGGTCAAGGACAATGGCATTGGTATAAAGAGCGTGGATATAGATCATATCTTTGATAGATTTTATCGAGCCGACCAATCACGAACAAAATCCAAAGTTGGTGGTTATGGACTGGGGCTTAGTATTGCAAAATCAATAGTTGATGCTCATGGTGGCAAAATCACAGTCAAGAGCAAACCAAACAAAGGTTCGGAGTTTTGTATTATTTTGAACAAAAAGTAGGTTGGCTGAAGGATTTGTCAGATTGAAATTACAGTGTGGACTATTGAAGTTGGTAGGTTTTGCCTGTGGGTTCTAGCTGATAGACAACGTTTTTTCGTTCGACAACTATTTTCCAGCCGTTTTGTTTGGCGTCGTCGAATAACTGCTGGTCTGGATTAAAAGCGATGGGATTGTCCACTACTTTTAGGATAGTCATGTCGCCTTTGGTATCGCCGATTCCATAGCTGTCTTTGGTATCGAGATTGTGTTTATCAATCATTTGTCTGAGTATAGATTCTTTGTCGATACTGGCGATAATTTTTTCACCACTGTATTTGTTGCCGATTCTCAGGTAATGACTGCCTGTATAATCGTCAAATTCATAGTAGTTGGCGAGTAGCCCAATCAATTCATGGTGTGATCCAGATATTGCTAACAAAAAATAGCCTTGTGCTTTGAGCTTGGCTATCAAATTGCGTGTGTATACGTACGTTTGGTCTTTGTATTCGTCAATGACATCTAATCCGATGCGGTCAAAGTCATCTGTTGATAGATGCCCTAGGGCGGACTCGAAACCTTTGATGACTGTCTTTTCGTATTGCTTGTAGCTCTCTGGGTTCTCGCGTCTTTTCCACTGCATGCGTGCTTGCTTGATTTCTGCGTAAACGTCTTTACCTAAATATCCTTGTTTGGCAAGCCTATCGACAACTGTATGGTATAACTGCCAACGAATCAATGTGCCATCAATGTCAAAGACTGCAAATTTAGTCATTTATTGAGTCTCCTTGTGCTTGGGGTCTGAGTCTAATTCTAGGCTGATGGGACAGTGGTCGGAGCCTAGTTGGTCGGCATGGATTTTGGCGGATTTGATATGGTTTTTGAGTGATTCAGACACTAGAAAGTAATCAATACGCCAGCCGACATTGCGCTCGCGACTTTTGGCAAAATGACTCCACCAAGTGTAGTGGCCGTTGCCCTGCGTAACTAATCTAAAGGTATCCACAAAACCAGCCGATAGCCAGTTATCAAAACCGGTGCGCTCTTCTGTCGAGAAACCTTTTTTGCCAATATTTGGTTTGGGATTGGCGAGGTCGTCTTCGGTATGAGCAACGTTCATATCTCCACAATAAATTACTGGTTTGGATTGTTGCAATTGAGCGCAATAGGCCGTAATGGCAGAGTCCCACTGCTGACGTAGTGTGATGCGGGCTAGGCCGTCTTTGGCGTTGGGTGTGTAGGCGGTAACGAGGTAGAAGTTGTCAAATTCAGCGGTAATTACCCTGCCCTCATCGTTGCTGTGACCATATTCGTCGGCTATTAGGCCGTTGGCTTCGGCTATGTCTACTGGTATGTCATTGATGATTGCAATTGGTTTTATTTTTGTAAAAATTGCGGTTCCACTGTAGCCTTTTTTGGTGCGTGACGAGTTCCAGTATTCGATATATTCGGGTAAATCGATTTCGGCTTGTCCTTGCTCGGCCTTGGTTTCTTGAAGACATAGAATGTCAGGATTATGTTTGGCGATGAATTTTTGAAATTCGCCTTTTTTGATAACTGCCCTGATTCCATTGATATTCCAGCTGTATATATTCATAATTTATATTATACATCTAAAATAGAAACATAATTAAGGTTGTTTGAGGGCTACGGTCGACAGTGTGTAAGATGATTACATTGACTGTCGACCGTAGCCGAGTAACGGATTAGTTCATTCCCGTGTCTTGAAACAGGTCTTCCTGCTCCAAAACGCCTGATTCGTACGCCTCGATGGTGTCTTTGACGATGACGATCAGAAACATCTGATCCAGGGCTTCTTGACCGATGACTTTTTGGGTCCCGATTCGAGCCTGAAGTTGATCAGACGGCGCATTGGCGAACGTGCGAGCCGTGAGGCTACCTGTTCGCCAGGCTTCGTAGCTTGCCAGTCGGCTCAGAAGCTGGTTTTGGACGTTTTTGTAGTCCTCGCGACAGCCAATGATGACCGAATAGGCGCTTGCGAAGGCGTCTGCGTATGGCTTCATGTCTGGATAGTCTTCGACGATGGCCGAGAACATTGCGCCAGACGTTGGCTTGGCAGTGCTGGATTCGCTGTAGCGCCCCTTGATGACGTCTGTCAGTGCATCGGTCATCGTTGCAGCTTGCGCCTTGGTGATGTTCGCTGCTTGCTTGGACTTGTCCAGGCAAGAACTCAGCTCGTTCTGCGCAGTCAGGTACATCGAGTTGAGACCCGACTCCTGAACGTTGCGCTCGTTGATGGCGCTGTTCTTGACGAGCAGTCCAACCACCAACAGTAGGGGTACTCCTCCGACGGCTGATACTGCAACGATTGTTCGCTTGGTGAAATTCAGTTTCATAATTATGTCAACCTCCCCAAATCTTAGACATGGTGTCT
>JAGQMT010000089.1 GCA_020428565.1 Candidatus Saccharimonadota bacterium
TGAGGCGTCTTGACTGACAACCCTCTCTAATCGCCAGGTTAGATTGTCTGTCTCCATAGATAATTCGAAGGTCAAATCACCAACCGCATCACTGACGGTATAGTGGTGCACTAACACCCCTTTGCGATGCTCGGTATGCCAAAACTGCACCGTACCCAAATTATACTCTTCATCATTCCATCTAACGCTCACAGGGCGAGCATAATCATCACTGCCACTGTAATAGAAAAGAACATCTACTGGTGTTTTAGGATTTTTATTTTGACTAAAAGAAAAGCTATTACGCATATCAAATTACTCCGCTTAATGTTTTATAAGTGGCGATAGCTTAACGAACACGCTATCAGACGAAATGTAACTTGAATAGGCACCGACCAAAAGATGGTCAACGACTATAGTATGCTTCAGCCCAGATGGAGGAATCGCAGATGTATATTCAATCACAAGTTATGATTACAGCACTGCAAAGCCCAAATGCAACTAGGATAATTATACACCCATTATGCTAATGCTAGTCAAATTATTTTCGTTAAACTCGGCATACGCTATAAAATACAGTAGTATGACAATCACATTAGTTAACAAACTTCACGAAACATCTAATATTTGGTCTTTCCGTTTTAGCACACCTCCAGAAGTATCGTGGCATGCAGGGCAATCCTTACGCATAGAAGTACCTCGTTCGAGTTGGGGTTATAATGAAAAACGCTTTACGATCGCTTCATTAACCACAGATGGCTACTTACAAATCACCACCCGACTAAGCAACAGTGAGTTCAAACAGGACTTAGATAAACTCACTATTGGTCATACCCTCAACGCCCATGGCATTGAGGGTAAAATAAACTGGGGTGATTTATCGAGAACAAAGGTTCTAATCGCTGGCGGTACCGGCGTCACACTACCTTATATCGCCATCAGGCAAGCCGAAGCCCAAAATATCAAAGCCGATATCATGCTCATATATTCAACCAAAGATCAACCACCGCTGTTTATTGACTATCTCACCAGACAAGCTAAGGCTAGTAAGATACAGCTAACTACATCACACCAAAGACTAACGGCAGAGCATATTATCAGCCAGCTACCTAGTCACGGTAACTACGACCTAAATATATCCGGACCAGATGAAATGTATAGAGACTTACATGATCAGCTCAGACAACATGGTATATCGAACAGATCCTTAGAAGCCCAATTCTTACAATAAAACAATCCGAAAAATCTAATTTGGCTTTGAGTATAGTCGCAAGCAATCAATCTCTACAATACAAAATACCCTAGCAAGCCATTATCTGCTGATCCCATGAGCTCAAACACTACAGTTGTTACAAATTCAGTTACGTACCCGATGCATTATCTATAATGATATCGAAAATCAATTCGACCGACAAACAATCGAACCGAACCATAAAACAGTAGAGTAGTAGCGACTTGACATCATGGAGAAGAAAATAGCTTCATGGACAACAAAGGAATAGTGTCGCAAAGAAGGTGAGTATCTTGCCTACGCTAGACATAGCCATCCTATAAAACTTCCACAAATATCACGATTGCGTTATTTATTTTACAACATAAGCAATATTGACTAATTTAACAGAGAGTGAGTCACAATTTGGATTTTATTATTGCATGATTATAACTTGACTTAAAAAATAATCCATTTAGTATGAAAACTTGTCGCCTAGGAATTATTCATTTGTGAGGTGGATAATCAAATCGACAATATTATTTATGCAAATCTCAAATAATCTATAAACTAATTGTCCGATGCTCGAGATACGGACAGGTGTTTTGTTTGCCAAAATATCTAGCGCATAAATTACACAAAGGGAGAAATTTATGAAAAAATCTAACCTATTATTAGGTCTAACTATACTCGTATTCGTAAATATGATTATATCGACATACCGCGACACAGGCAGTGCATCGGCTCAACAGTCAAATATTGATCTAGACCTATTTAGCATCAATCAACAAAAGACACCAAAAGCTAATGATGTCTTAGCACTCAGCACTAACGAACCGTCAGCTCCACAAAGCACAGAAACAGATAGCTCAATTGAAGCCAAAACAGCTGAGACCAAAGAAGTACAGATGATCGTTACATCTGGTGACACATTGATAAAAATAGCCAAAGCACACAACACCACCTATCAGAAACTATTCGATGCTAATCCGTCCATAGATAATCCAGACGTAATCAGTGTAGGCCAAGTCATCACCATACCAGACCCAGATGCCGTACTAGAATCAAGACCCTTACCATCAAAACCACGCTCAACGCCACCCACTAATAACACCAAGTCGAAATCATCAAGTACTAGAACACAGACTCATTCAGTGCAATCTTCAAGCGCACCAGCTGTTGCGAACGGTAGCGTATGGGATGCTCTAGCGCGTTGTGAATCTGGTGGCAATTGGCAGATAAATACCGGCAATGGATATTATGGCGGGCTACAATTCAGCGCAGCAACCTGGAGAGCAGTCGGGGGTACCGGTTTGCCACATCAACATAACAGAGAAGAGCAAATCGCTCGTGCTGAAATATTGCTAGCTCGCAGTGGGTGGGGGCAATGGCCGGCCTGTACTAAAAAGTTAGGTCTCCGTTAAGTCAAATAAATCACTTCTGTCGACCATAGATATTTGGTCGACAGAAGTCTAGTTCTAGGCAAAATACCAATTGCCTTGATAGTAAATAGCAGCTAATAACTAGGCCCTACCCTTGGTCCTTAATCTATTTCTTATCCAAGAAAACTTGAGTGCGTGCAATCTTGATATTATTTTTATCAAAAGCTAGTTTTAGACGCTTGCGAAACTCACCGGCAACTTGCCACTGTTCACCCGGTTGGACTTGTCCCAAAAACTTCACATTGACACTATAGTCACCAAAATTACTAATCCTCAAAAATGCAATAGGCTCTATAATTCGCTCTTGCCAATTGTCATCCAGCTTCATATCTTGGCCAATTTTATTTGCAAGCTTTTCTACTAACTCGATATCACTATCATATGATAGATTAATATCAAGATTAACATTAGCAAAAGTGTTGGTTTTATTGGTTACAACCTTAATTTCACCGTTGGGAATGACGTGTACATTAC
>JAGQMT010000008.1 GCA_020428565.1 Candidatus Saccharimonadota bacterium
TAGCTTTTACCAAGGCGATTTATTAGCGCCCTTAGAAAATCAAAAAACCGATAATCAGCACTTTGCCATCCTGGCCAACCTACCCTATGTGCCAGAGGCCTACAAACTTAATCAATCCGCTATGCACGAACCAAGGTTGGCAATCTTTGGGGGTGATGACGGACTCGACCTCTATCGCAAAATGTTTATGCAATTAGACAAGTACAGTATACAGCCTGGTATAATTCTCACCGAATCACTAGAGTTTCAGCACAATGATTTGTCTAAAATTGCCAATCGTCACAACTACACACTAACCAAAACTAGAGATTTAATTCAGCAATTCGAGCCTAACTCTCTGGCGCAGCCTCTAGCTTCATTTTGAGCGTCTGCTCTTTGCCATCACGAACTATCTTAACCTCTACAGTATCACCTACACTAAATTTACCAAGTACAGAGACTAAGCTATTTTTCTCGTCGATATCAGTGCCGTTAATCGAAACTATAATGTCTTTTTCTTTAAGCCCAGCCTTCTCTGCTGGACTGCCCGATATTATAGACGAGTTACCATCTTGACTAGGCGCAATATACGCTCCTCGCTTGGTACTAAGATTATAGTAATAAGCCACATCATCTGTCAGTGATACATAACGTACTCCCAGATATGGACGCTCTAGCTTACCGTTCTTTTCTACACTAGCCATCAAGCCCTTGACATCATTGATAGGTATCGCAAAGCCAATATTATTAGCATCCGCCACAGCTACATTGATACCTATTACCTCACCGGACAAATTCATCAAAGGCCCACCAGAATTGCCTGGATTAATCGCGGCATCTGTCTGAAATAGATTCTGCAATGACTCACTAGAGGTACCGTCAGTAGCTTCTATATCCCTACCATAGCCAGACAATATACCGCTAGTGACAGTATTCTGGAACTGACCAAGCGCATTGCCAATTGCAATCACTCTATCGCCCACCTCTGATTCTGACGAATCGCCAATCTTGGCTACTGTTAGTTTAGTTCCTTTTGTATCCTGAATTTTGAGAAAAGCTATGTCCAATGGATCATTTTCAGCCGTCCGACCAATCACATCAACATCATCTAATATTGTGCCGTCAGACAAAGTTACTGAGACAGATGTAGTATCCTCTGAGACAACATGTCTATTGGTTAGAATCGTACCATCTTCGTTGATGATTACGCCTGTTCCAGCCCCTTCGCTCTCGGATTTCTCCGTTCCAAAAAACCCACGTTGCGTAGAAATAGTCTTCACACTAATAGAAACGACACTCGGCCCAACCTGCTTAGCTATCTCACTAATCAGCTCGCCTTCTGATGAAACTATCTGTTGACGCACTTCAGTCGTAATCGATCCACCAGTGCCATACTGCGCTCTCGCACCCAAATAGCCACCACCAAATCCAGCAGACACCGCCAACAAGACTAGCAATCCATATTGAGCGCCTTTCACTCGACTGATGAAACTGCGTCTCTGCTTTTTATGAGCTTTAGTACTATGCAAAGCTTTAATATTAGGCTCATCCCGCACAGGACTAATATTCACCCTATTAGCAATAGGCGACTTCAACTCGTCCGTTTCATGAATCTGTTTGCTATCCACTTATCCCTCCCTTAAATTTCGTATATTAACTATTTTTACTATGCCCTTATTACACACTCTCAAGCTTAGAAAAGGCTTAAAACTACACCGTCTTGTCTCCCCAGCTAGAAAAAATCACCACCACCGCAATAAAAACCAGCATGACAAACATAATTTCACGACGACGACCAGTCGATAGCCTGTCGAGATTCTCCAGATAATACAGGCTAGCCAATCCATATGATAAAACTGACAATATCAGGACTGGTTGCGATAAAAATCCATAATACAGCAGCCAATGACCAAGCACCCACGTCATAGCAGCTGCTATATAGCCCCAAATATGAGCAAGCATTGGCCCCAAGGGCTCGTCAAAACTGCTAAAGAAATGTCTAGCCGATAAGTAGCAGATAAACGCCGTGGACAGAACCAAGACCACTAGAGATGACCCACCCCACAATAAATAAAGAGCCACCAATCCGACAAACTGCCCAATCGCCGCCTGAACGGATATCCAAAATATCTTTGATCTAGGCTTGATAGCTAGTAACCAAACCTCATAAACCACCAACCAAAATATCTGCCAAACACCAGATGGAGACTGCGCCATAAACGCAACAAATGACAGACCAGCTATAATATCAATCGCATTAGCCCTAATACTTGCCGGCCAATGCCTTGGACGAATCGCCAAAATACGCCATTTACTCAATAACACAACACCGTATGCAAGTGACAAAATAGACCACTTAACAAACACTAGCGCAAGAACCGGCAACAACATAGACATCGCCCAGTAAACTACACGACTAAATCCATTAGCTGGTCTTAATTTTTCAACGGCTCGCTTCATTATTACCAATTATTATAACAAAGTCTGATTCACCTACGCTAATAGAAGTATCTGGCATCGTGTTAGTGGATGTAATCCCAAGGCGTTTTTATAAATAACTCTTAGTATACTTGTTGGCACCAGCGCGTAAATCTATCAACGTAGTGGTCTGGTAATCCTTCGTTGGCGCATCCCCCACGCCAATCACATTATAGCCATACGATTTCAACTCGTTACTCTTGTTTGTAGCAAGACCGGGCGTCTCTGTACCATTGAGAATAGTAATCTTGGCGTCCTCTTTCTTGAGAAAAGAGTCTCGCAGTGCATTACGCACAAACGCCTGAATCTCACTATAATCATCCATCCCAGCATTGGGAATCTGAACCGACAATCCATCCAACATACTACCGCCAACTAAGTCCGCCAAACTAAGTGATACTATCTTGTCACTAGATATATTTTTAGTGATATCATACAATCGAAGCATTTCATTCACACTAAAATCCGTGCTTAACTGCCCCTCAAAATCACTCATGAGCTGGTTGATCTTCACTGGATTTGCTAACGTCCCAGTACTAAGCACTTTGTCTTTAAGGCCCACAATAACCGCCCTTTGTCGATCAGACCGAGCAAAATCACCTGTAGCACTTGTTTTTCGAGACCTAGAAAACGCCAACGCCTTAATACCATCAAAATACTGCCGTCCAGCTTGAACATTTAGATCATAATGATAGCCAAACCACATAGTCTCTCGTACAGCCATGTCTTCGGTAACATCAACATCTATACCACCAACTGTATCAATAGCTTTCTTGAAGCCAGCAAAATCTATCATTGCATAATAATGAATTGGCACACCCATACGATCCCCGACCAACTGTTTCATCGGAGCTATCCCCGATGCCTCGGCACTTTCTATCGCCTGACTGGAATTGCGCTGATTGCTAGCATAAGAGTTGAGCTCCCTGTGCTTTGCATCATAATAAACCTGATTGATTTTAGTATAATTACCTACAGCAGAACGCACCCATAGATCTCTTGGTATACTCAACAAAGCGGCTTCATTAGCAATAGGATCTATACTAGCCACGATGATAGTATCTGTCAGATCTGGCCCATCCTGTTGCTCTGCACCGCCCTTACCAAGCAACAAAATATTAATTCTACCGTCGCCCTCACCCTTGAGCGTAGACGGATCTACATCTTGACTATTGAGCACGGCCGAACTACCACCGCCCTTAAATATATTCCTACCCAGCAAGAAAGCACGAGCGCCAATACCACCCACAATGAGCATAATCATTATCAGTAACACACAAAAAATATGAACTACCTTCCGTCGCCGACTCGTACCCCTAAACTTCAACAGCCTCCGCCAACGACCCTCAGGCTTAGAGGATGCTCGCTTTTTGATACCAAGACCTTTTTCACCAACAGTCTTCTTACTAGCAATATTATGTGTAGAACGATTATTCTCATTCGACATACGACTCGTGGCTTGACTACGTCGTTTCCCAGTGTAATCACCCATATTTACACTAGCAGAGCTATGACGCTGACCCGCAGATTGAATAATCGACTGCCCCGATGGCCTAAATCCATCCAAACTTCGGGTAAATACCCCTATATCAGTATTGACTGGATTAACACTGCCTGTTCTCTTTGGGTCAATAGTCCTACGCCTTGCACCCTGCGGTCGATTTTGACCATAAGCAGACATCTTTGGAGATGGCACAAAAAAACCATCAACCGAAGCACCCTTTCGTCTAGCATTATAGTTATCTTTATTCATATTTAATCAACTTATTTAGTATAAACTCTATTAGCGCGAGCGTAAATGTTTAGTTTGAAGTTTTAATATCAACAATCTATATACGTAAGAGCTTTATTGGTTTATAGTAATACATGAAATATGAACGATGACGCACCAATAAACCCATACGCAACTCCGAACATGCCCCAAAAAACAACCAATCATGGTGGCATTCCTAAAAAAACTATCAAACCAGATCGTTCGGATGGCCTCAAAAGCATCCTTAGCACAATCGCAATTTTGTTAATGGCGCCCATCCTTGCGCTAATGATTACCGCATATGTCTTCCAATCATACGAAGTGGACGGACCTAGTATGGAAACAACCCTGCAAGACAAAGACAGACTAATCGTCTGGAAAATGGGCCACACCCTATCAAAAATATCCAAAAAACCATACATACCCGATCGTGGAGCCATAATAGTCTTTACCAAAAAAGGCATGTACGACTTCTCTGGTGGCAAAGAAAAACAACTTATCAAAAGAGTCATCGCCCTACCTGGCGAGCGCGTCTCAATCCATGATGGCGCTGTAACCGTGTTTAATGACCAAAACCCTGAGGGATTCAATCCAGATATAACCTTAGGGATAAAATCTCAATTATCTGGCCCTACAGAAGGCGAATTTTACGAAGAGGTAGAAGAAGGTGAAGTCTATGTCATGGGTGATCACCGCAATAACTCACTAGACTCTAGGGCTTTTGGACCAATCCCATCAGAAGATATCGTCGGCACACTTTCAGCCAGAATCTTACCTCTGTCCGCAATCAACAAATTCTAAACCTACCTATCTTGTGCTCCAATTGCCGGATTTAACCCATTGCACTAGGCATAAGACAAACTGTTGATATTACTACTGATATTACCCTGCTGTTAATTCTTGCTATTGACTCCACCCAATAGTTCAACCAGTGAATCAAAATCATCATCCGATGTAAACTCAATAACCAACCGACCACCTTTTGCCATATTCCGAACTGTAACCTTGCGACCAAAAACTTTGGACAACCTCTCTGTAGAAGGATTTGTTGATTGAGCATTTCTGCCTGCTTTTTTTGCACTAGAATCTTTTTTGATGCCCACCGCAAATTGCTCGGCTTGTCGAACTGACCAACCGTTCTTAATAATCGAGCCTAATAAGGTTTCTTGAAATTCAGGATATTTATCAAGAGACAAAATTGCCCTCGCATGTCCTTCACTAATCGAACCCTCCGACAAAGCCTGTTTGGCGGTATCCGGTAGCTTAATTAACCTAGCTGTATTATTAACAGTTGACTCTGCCTTATTGAGCTTACGAGCAATCGCTTCATAGCTCAAGCCAAAAATCTCGTGTAGACGGTGGATGGACATCGCCTGCTCCAATGGACTCAAGTCTACTCGCTGAATATTTTCTACTATCGACACTTCCAGTTGTTCAAGGTCTTCCATCGTACGCACTAGCGCAGGTATAGTATCCAACCCAGCAATCTGACTAGCCCGCCAACGTCTTTCACCAGCTATAATAATGTATCCACTATCTGAACTATCAGATACCAGAATTGGCTGTAAAACACCATGCAACTTAATTGATGATGCCAGCTCCTCTAATAGTTCTGCTTTGAATTCTTTTCTTGGCTGATTAGGATTAGGTCGAATATCCTTAATGAACAATTTTTGTATTCGATTTTCACCCTGTTTGTACAAGACACTGTCTACTCCTTGTGGCATTAGATAATCAAAACCTCTGCCAAGTCCACGATTAGTTTTATTTGCCGACACGACGCCCTACTTCCTTGGCCAATGCCTTATAAGCCCTAGCTCCCTTTGACCATTTATCATATTCAGCTATAGGCTTACCATAGCTTGGAGATTCTGCTAAGCGAACATTCCTAGGGATGACCTCACTAAATAACAGTTTACCAAAATGTTTATCCAGTTCATTCTTCACCTGCTCTGATAAACTATTACGAGCATCATACATAGTCAAAACAACCCCCAATATCGCAAGCTTTGGGTTAGTTGTATTCTGTACTCGATCTACAACTCCCAATAATTGACTCAGTCCTTCTAACGCATAATATTCTGCTTGTACAGGTATCAAGACAAAGTCCGCGGCTGACAAGGCATTGATAGTCAAGAGCCCAAGAGACGGCGGACAGTCAATCAAAATATAATCCGATTCAAATAATCCCAAAACTTGCTTGAGCTGTATCTCTCTTTGCATCTGACTGACAAGTTGCACCTCAGCACCAGCGAGATTGGCATTAGCAGGCAAAATACGAATTCCATCAAAATCAGTATCAACAACTACATTATGTGCGATATCCGCATTAAACAAAGCGTCGTACATTGTTTCCGTCAAACTGGATTTATCGATTCCTAAACCACTAGTAGCGTTACCTTGCGGATCAAGATCTACCACCAAAACACTATTCCCTTGCTTCGCCAGATAACTCGCAATATTAACAGTCGTGGTAGTTTTACCGACACCTCCCTTTTGATTCAATACCGCAATAATAGTACTCATGTATACCCCATTAATTCCTACCTATAAGATTACCACATTTTGGCCAACTTGAGTAAATCAAAAATTGCGACAACCATCACATACACTAATGCAAAACCAGCTTATGGACATTAGCGATTATCCACTACAAACAAAATACAAACACAACCTGTCACTAACACTAGACCGTATCATACCAACCATATCATGCTAGAGTTCTAGCTTCCAAATCATGTAACAATACATAAGCGTATATGCTATAATAAAAACCAAACAAGGGGTTTATGTAAGCAAAGAAATAATATGTCAAAAGCTCAAGACTATTTCAGAGAAATGGACGACGATATCAATAACATTATGGAGTCTATTCTTTATAGCGACTCAAAGCCATCAATAGCCCCCCCCACAACACCCCACACTCAACAGCCCTACCCCATCAACACCCCTCAGCATAAGTCAATGACCCAACCTGACAAGCCTATACAGTCAAGACCCACACCCAACCTATACAGGGATAAAAACTCACATAGCAGAAGATTTAACTCTGGAGCGCAACCTCGCCCAATCACCGAAGACGAGCCATCATCCAGCAGACAAATCACGCCACCACCGTCAACCCCTCGTAAATCCAGGAGATTCAATGCCAATCCCAACGTCACGCCACCTCCAGTAGTCAGTCAGACTTCCAGTCCAACCCATACAGCCACACAAGATACACGCCCGGCTGCCAGTCAACAACCTACCCATAGCCAACAGGCACCACGACGCAGTGCCTACTTACAGGTCTTTGGGGCCGAAACAACCAATAAGCCGACGCCCAAAGCCAACACTCAACCCAATTACAAACCAATTTTTACAAACCCCAGCCAATCGCAAGCTAGCAAACCCCAGACTCATATCAATCGACGAGTTCATGACACGAAACATAACGCTACAACACAGTCACCCTCACCCGAACAACAACCAGCCCCAAAAAAAGCAATCCCAAGCCTCAGGTACGCCAAAAGGTCAGTTAAATTTGTCGCGCCTGCCATAGTCACGGTTGCGATCATCGCCTTTGCTTGGACGCCTATAACCAACATCATACACCCAAGTAGCCCATTTGCCGATGTGCTATCGGCCAACACAACCTTCAAGATATACTATCCTACCAAACTACCATACGACTACAAAATAGAAACTGACAGCATAAATACCAGTGGCAATAATGTCGCTATGTACATCGCCTCGGATTCTTCGGGTAACAAAATTACCATTAGCGTTCAGTCAAAACCAGACGATCTCAATCTAGAACCACTGGTAGAAAACATGACTGGCGTCAAAAAACTAAATACTAATTATGGCGAAATCCTCGCTGGCAAGCCAAACGACAGTCCAACGTCACTGATGACAAACATCATCATAGACAATACCTGGATTATTATGTCCCTACCAGCAAAAACCAGTATAACTGACGTCCAGCTAATCGACATCGTCAACAGTCTGAGGTCATAATCGCTCAAAGTTATCTACTGTGCTATCCAGTAGTTAAATGAGTATTGCTTCGACACCTCGGGCATATCCAAGAACAATATCCTAAACCCATTTTGATCTTGCTCTACATAGTATCGCACTTTCGCAGAAAACTCCGTAGATGGCGTAATAGTTATCTTAGGTACAGCCGTATATGAATCATGAAATACAATTGACACCTGCTCACCGGTAAGTATGTTTACTGTACCAGAATTGATAGTCACGACACCAGACGTATCGTTGCCCTGCACTGTTGCATCAGCTCCATCACCAGCATTCGCATGCACCGTAACAGTTGGGGCATCGCCACTAGTTATTACCTTGCCGCCGACAACTATATTAGCTCCAACTGTAAGATTCTGTGTGACGGTGAGGTTAATAGGATTATTCGCTACGCTCTGCTCCAAGACAGTCAATCTGTTCTCTACCGAAGCTAACCGACCATCAATTCCATCCACCTTCACACTTAGTTCCTGAGTACTAGCAACCAGCAAGGCTGATATCGTATGGTAATTAAAGGTTGACACCTCTCCATCCAGATTGTATTCAACGGCCTGAGGTATTACAGCCGCCACCTGTTCTGCAATAAAGCCTACATCTTGCTTGCCAGTAGTATTCCATGTATAGCTAACTGGTTGTAACAAATTTAACTCCGTCAATCCTAGACTCAGCGCCTCCACGTCATCCTTATACCTACTTGCTGAGGTACAGCCAGCTAACTGATTAGATGAATTGTAACAAACGGCTGTATTGGTGTTTGCCGTACCCATATTAAGCTGGATAACACCCCTCGCCTCAAGGACTCCTGTGCCACTCGGATCAATGATATAGTTGCCGTTTGCACCACTATCTTGCTGGCCACCGTACACAGTATTCGTACCAAAATCAGAAATAGTGCCCGTAGAATTAAGGTTATTGCCAGACACGTATGTGTCTGCAGCATTGGTGCCTATATTTATAGCCACGCCACTAACAGAGCTGAAGGCATTGTTCATTATACTATTATTGGATTGCGTGTCTACGCCTCCAGAAATATCTATCCTACCAACCTGAACAGTATTATTACTAATAGTCGTATTATCGGTATTTTCGGTAATATAAATTGCTTTGACGACATTGCTAGTCGTACTGATAACATTACCCTTTATCTCATTAGATGCAGTCCCGTATAGCTGGATGGCTTGAGTAGTAAAGCTATATAT
>JAGQMT010000090.1 GCA_020428565.1 Candidatus Saccharimonadota bacterium
GCATGGTGTCAGTGATATTCATCGCAAATCATATGCACCAATCAAAAAGATATTGGACAAGGCAAAGCATGAAGCCTACCATAACTAACAAGCAGGCAGGCTATGATGCTGAGGCACAAGCAAAAAATTATTTAGAGCAAACTGGTCATACAATTGTAGCCACAAATTGGTACAATCGGTGGGCAGAAATTGATATCATCACCCAAAAAGAACAGCGAATTTATTTTGTAGAAGTGAAGTCGAGAAGAAGTCTGATGCAGGGGTCGGGTTTAGAATATATAACTCCCAAAAAACTAAAACAGATGCAGTTTGCCTGTGAGATGTGGGTTGCAGAAAATGATTGGGACTGAGAATATCAACTGGCGGCTATATCTATTGATGACGGACAGGTAAGCTTTATAGAAGATCTTTGAATGCTGATTATTCTGGTTTTTTCGACAGTGTTCTGGGTTGTTTTATATTTTCAATCTAGGATTTGGCTTGCGTCAAGAACTGGATGACATTAGCTAGGTCTTTTTGTCGCCAATTGATCTGCCATTCAAGCATCTCTAGGCCTTGTTTGATACTGCGTTCCAAAGATGGTGTAGATTTAGTGACAAAAAATGCCTTGTATTCATCTTTGAACTCATTATTACTGAAGCTACGGGCAACGTATATAGGCATTCGATAGAAGCTTAGATCGCTGCCGAGTTCTTTGTCGAGCCATTGCCAATTTTCTTTGACCCATTGCCATGTAGCTTGTTTGGCATGTCGATTCATGAAACTGTAGGCAATCCAATACATCGCGTCCTGCCTGCGAACATCTTGACTGTTCACCATAGCCAAGGATTTGGCGGTGAGTTCGGGTTGTTCGAACGAAGTTAAAGCTGCCGATAGCGTCAAACGTTCTTCGCTCGAATCTGAATTATTGTGGAATTTGAGTAACTGAGCGTAGGTTGTTTTGTCGCCATGGCGAGCTACTGTTGAGAAGACTACACTGCGAATATCTGGGTGTATATCACTAACATGCTTAGCTTTGGCGAACAATTGCTCGCACCAATCTATTATAGACTGCTCATCAGCACTAGATGCCAAGGCTAGAATAGTGGGGCGGAGAAGTTTATCAAAGTAACTATCCGATTTCTTCTCATTAGTGCCAAGGCGTTTCAACTGAGTGCTGATTAGATCACGCACAAATGGCTTGATGGCCTCACGTACAGAATCATCATCCATGACACGTCTAATTTCACCAATATTATTAGCGATAATATCCCACAGAGGTGATGATTCATCGTCGTGACAGTGTTTTAACAGCTGTAGACCATCGGTGACACTGGAGTATCCAGCTTTTGAGGCTTCGAAGCTATCGGCTATGATGCCTAGCTTGTCTAGGGGTTGCAAATCATGCATCTTGTCTGCAAGTTCGGCAACAAGCTCAGAAGAGTAGATTGTCCTATAAAAGCCGTTTTGATGCTGGTTGAATTTAATAGTTTTGTTGGTATCCAGAGCTAATTCTTTATGCTCCAGATGGTCTATGCCGTTGGGCAACTTAGAGTTCGCTAGTAATGGTATAGGCCATTTACTGCGAGACTGATCTTTGGGTGGCACCATAAATAACCTATCTTGTCTGAGGTGGAGTTGACCAGCTTTGCGCTCAACTTTTAGCAATGGAAAACCGGGCAGAGAGGTCCACGCATGCATGAAGCTCTTGACTGGTTTGCCAGATACTTCTTCTAGCGATGCCCATAAATCGTTTGTGACAGTGTTGCTGTAAGCATGTTTTTTGAGGTAAGCCCTTAGGCCGTTTCTAAAATCTTTTGCCCCCAAATAACCATAAAGCATGTGTATGACACTTGCGCCTTTGTTGTAGCTAATGGTGTCAAATACTGTACGAATTTCGTCTGGATGATTTATTTCTACCTCTATGGCATGGGTATTATTGATGCTATCAAGCTTGAGTGCTGGTTGCTGTTCGTCGGCAATGAACTGAGTCCACATATTCCATTCTGGGAAGATGTGATCGATCGCTAGGTACTCGATCCAAGATGCAAAACCTTCGTTCAGCCACAGATCTGTCCACCATTTCATCGTAACTAAATTGCCAAACCATTGATGAGCGAGTTCGTGAGCGACAACCATCGCAACGTATTGTTTGGTGCCAATACTGGTGTTTTTTGGGTCAACCAACATGCATTGTTCTCGGTAAGTGATGAGTCCCCAGTTTTCCATGGCGCCACTAGCGAAGTCTGGTAAGGCGATCATATCACTCTTGGGCAGTGGAAACGCAATATCAAAGTATTCCTCATAAAATTCTAAGCATTTGACAGCTGTATCTAGTGCAAAATCTACAAACTTGACATTGTCTGGCGTGGCATAAGCCCCGACAAAGGTGCCTCGTTGCGTTTTGGCCTGTTTGTGACCGATTTCACCATGCACGAACGCTAGTAAGTACGTGCTCATTATAGGAGTGGTTTCAAAAGTGATTTGTTTTGTTTGGTTGTCTGGACTAATAACTTCACTGAGTATGGGGGTGTTGGCTAGTGTTGTTTGACTTGACTCATTAGGTGTGGTGATGGACAAATCGAAGGTTGCTTTGGCCTCTGGTTCGTCTATACACGGAAAGACCTCTCGGGCATGATGACTCTCGAATTGGGTCGCAAGTAAGATTTTGTCTTTGCCTTCATGTTTGAAGTGACAAGGGTATAATCCGTTCATTGGATTGGTTATTTTGCCAGTAAAATGTAGCGTAATAGTGTACTCGCCTGGATAAAGTGTAGATTGGCTGTGTAGGCGAACTTCATCATAGGATTTTTGAGTATTCATCCTCGATATTTCAACAATATTATCTAACTTTTTGTCATGTTTAACAATAGTTGCACTGGTTATCGTGAGGTTTTTTTGATGTAGCGTAATACGTTTACTGGGTCGACCAGTTTTTTTGGCCCTGATAATTACTTTGCCTGAAAACTTGCGCCCAGTGGGGTCGATGTGGATATCTAATTTATAATTCTCTGGCTTTAGGTTGTCGTATAATCTTGTTACTTTTTTGCTCATTTTTATATTGTATCAGTTTCGTATGTTGTGCTAAAATGGTTAT
>JAGQMT010000091.1 GCA_020428565.1 Candidatus Saccharimonadota bacterium
AGAGATTGAGAAACGATACAGAAGCAAGCCAAAGACCAAGGCGCTGGCTGTTGAACGGTCTAGGGCATACAAAGAACGAAACCCACAATATGTTGAGCGTCACAAACAGCTACAAAAAGAACGAAAAGATTGGCTTAAACCAGAAGCAAGAGTTAAGAATAGAATTGCAACAGCTAAATACAAAAAGACACCTAAAGGCAGATGGCAGTCAAAGACATACAAGTATCGATTACGCAATAATCAGTCAGGCAAAATTGACATCAAACAGTGGCAACAAAAACTTATTGAGTGTGAGGGCAGGTGTATGAACTGTGGCACAAAAGAGAATATTACCATTGACCATATAATACCACTATCAAAAGGTGGCACTAACTTAATAGACAACTTACAACCATTATGTCGCAGTTGTAATTGCTCAAAGGGGAACAAGATATGAAAGCTACTTGTAGTAACGGACACGACTTTGAGTATGACGAAGCTGACGTAAAATCTCATTTTGTAATGTGCGCAGATTCTACGGTGAAATATAACGTAGAGAAGCTGATGGATGGTAAGAAGGCCGATATGGTATTGACGGACCCGCCATACAATATTAATTATTCCGATATGAAGGGGAAATTTGATACAATCGCAAATGACAAAATGTCTGATGAAGATTTCGTGGAGTTTCTTAAAGACACTATAAGCACCGAAGCAGAAACTTATTACGTTTGCTGTAGTTGGCAATATTCCCACCTGTTCCGTCAAGCGATGGAGGATATAGGAAAACCAGTTAAGTCGTTCATAGTATGGAATAAGGTCAATCCTGCACAAAACCTCGACAAGTATTTCAAAGCTCACGAAATAATACTGTACAGTGGTAAGTTTGGTGGTCAGAAAACACTGCGTTCCGATGTTTGGGAAGTAAAAAGAGAGAAGAACACCGACCACCCGACAATGAAGCCTATCGAGCTTCTTTCTTACGCTTTAAAAGATACGCCTGAAGCTCGTACTATATATGACCCATTCCTCGGCTCTGGCTCAACTCTCATAGCTTGTGAACAAACAGACCGCACCTGTTTTGGAATGGAATTGGATGAAAAATATGTCGATGTCGTGCGTCGCAGGTATCACAAGTTCGTAACAGGTAGCGAAGAGGGTTGGGCAGATGGAACGCCAGCAATCTAAACAAACTACAGACCAAATATACAGACCAGAGATGAAAGAGGACTTCATGTGCTATAATAAAGAGTATGGAAGTTTTAAAGACCGATAATGTTACTCAATGGTTTAATGGTAGGCGTTATAGACTGCACAAGAACCAACGATATTATAAGACGTCGATAAAAAAGAAAAACGTTTACTTACATAGAGCTGTATGGGAATATCACAACGGGGCTATACCAGAGGGTTTAATGATTGACCATATAGACAGAGATAGGAGTAACAACAACATTAGCAACCTAAGACTTGTTACCCCAAAAGGAAATCGTGCCAACATAAGTGATGAGCATAAGGAGATGTATCGGCAGAGAATGATAGATTATAATTCCCAGCAATCTGGGAAATGGTGGCAAGATAAAGAGAGGTCAGCAAAACGGGCAGAAAACCTATCAAAAAGTTGGGCTAATAGACCTATGATAGCTAAAACCTGTCTGCTATGCAGCAAAGGATTTGAAGCTAAACATAACTCGGCTGTATACTGTAGTAAAGAATGTAGACAAGAAAATTACTTTAGGAGAGGAGTCAAGCAATGGGTACAAAAAGCGAAGTAGGCTATGGCAAGCCACCTAAAGATAGACAATTCGGGCAGCCAAATGGAAACCCACGAAGAAAAGGTATGTGGGACGTTACTTCGACACCCCGTTTTAAGCTGGAACAGATGATGAAGCTTGGCGAAGATGAGCTGCGTAAAATAGCCGAGAGCAAGGACGCTCCACTATTTGAACGTAAACTGGCTATAGCTATCCGCAAGGGTGAATGGCGTGAAATCAAAGAGATGATACAAGAAGTATATGGCAAGCCTAAAGAAACCATTGACCACACAATACTTGAGCCGCCAAAGCCTCTTGAAGACCTTAGGGGCAAGTAAATGTCATACGGCAAGACAACTGCCTATTATCGTATAGCAGAGCTTACAGAGCGTCTTAGAGTCATACAGGGAGGAACATCAGGTGGCAAGACAATTGCTATCATTATCCTACTGCTTGAATACGCTACTAAAAACCCTGGCAAGCTAATCACAATCGCAGCTGCCAACTACCCTCACTTGAGGCGTGGTGCTATGCGAGACTTTAAGAATATCCTTGATGAAAATAACCTATGGAGTTACTACAAAATAGAACAGAACAAGGCTGAAAGTACATTCAGACTATATAATGGTGCAACTATTGAGTTTGTAGCACTTAATGAGTTTACAGCTCGTGGTGCAAGGCGTGATGTGTTATTTGTGAATGAGGCTAACCTTATATCGTTTGAGGCATTCCAACAGTTAGAGATACGAACAAAAGAGTTTATATTTATTGACTATAACCCAACAAGTGAGTTCTGGGCACATACAGAGCTTATACAGAAGCGTGATGACACAGACTTCATTATTTGTACTTATAAAGACAATGAGGCACTAGATGAAAACATTATTAAAGCTATAGAACAGCGTAAAGACAATAAAAACTGGTGGCGTGTTTATGGGTTAGGTGAGATTGGTGAGCTTGAGGGGCTTATTTACTCTGGCTGGCAAATGGTTACAGAAATACCAGACAGTGCCGAACTACTAGGCTATGGGCTTGACTTTGGCTATACCAACGACCCGACTGCCATTGTTGCAGTGTATAAGCAGGGGGAGAACTTAATCTTAGATGAGATATGCTACCAAGCAGGCATGTTCAATGACGATATATCTAAGGTTATTAAAGAGGCAAACTTAGACAAAGTGCTAGGCGTTGGCGATAGCTCAGAACCTAAAAGTATAGACGAGATTGCAAGAGCTGGCTGTACAATTAAAGGTGCAACTAAAACATCGCAAGACAAGAGTAAGACTTACAATCAATGGGCTATTAGCAAAATACAA
>JAGQMT010000092.1 GCA_020428565.1 Candidatus Saccharimonadota bacterium
GTTGATTATATGTGAAGGTTGACAGTAAGATCCTGGCAAAACAACCGAACAATTTGTCGATATTGCTTATCTGAAATTCGGGAACGTTTCTGATACCTACTCGCCATCTGTTATTTAGTGTAGCAGACGGGAGTTAACTAGTCTTGAACCTTTAATATATATTTTTATTAGCTTAAACAATATAAGTTCACATTAGCATAAGCTTATTGGGAGTGCAAGGACTTTTTTGTAATTTGTAAAAATTTATCAGAAAGTTAGCGAAATATCCTAGGATTGGGTTATTTGTGATAAGGGATGTTTTTGTTGATCATAGTGGCTCGGTAGATTGCTTCTAGGGTGACGATCATGGCTAGGTCGTGTGGTAGAGTTAGCCTACCGAGGCTAAGTAACATGTCAGCTTCGGTGATGATGTCCTTTGGCAGACCTTCTGGTCCACCGATGATGAGGCTAATGTCTCTACCCTGTTGTTCCAGTGTATCTAATTTTTTGGCTAGGTCTTCGCTATGGTATTGTCTACCTTCGATTTCTAGGACTATTTTGTAGCTGTCTTTTTGAGCAGAGCGTATTCTGTCGCTATCATAAGCATGTTTGTCGGAGATGTTGACAGATAGCATACTGTGCAGTTTGGATAAACGACTGTAGTATTCATCCCAGCCAATCTTGGCATAGGCTAGTTTGGGTTTGCCAATGGTGATTATTCTTATCTTCATACGCTGTGGATTGATTTATAATTGATTGACAAATGACGTTAGTTCTTTGGGCGTAATGCCAGCTTTGATGATGTAGCCGTCGGCTTGCTTCTCTAGTTCTTCTCTGATTGCGTCGGTTTGATCTAGGTTGGTGGTGATGACGATTTTGCTGTTGAAGTTGGGCGATTTGGCTGGGTCTTTGAGGATACGGAGGATTTCCATGCCTGTGATACCAGGCACCATGAGGTCTAGTAGTACGAGGTCGTAGTTGTTGGTTTGAGCTAGCTCTAGGCCGTCCTGACCGTTGAGGGCGGTGATAACTCGATGACCAGCCTTTTTGAGGGCTCGTTCGTACAGTTCGCTGATAAAAAATTCATCTTCGATACAGAGTATCTTCTTGGGCGTGATTGCTTGGTTGGCTGATTGATTTGTTGATTGATTAGTTGACTGGTTTGTTGTTTCGTCCATGTTATCTCCTATATAGTGAGTGGTTTTTGATCCATCCATTGGCTTGGCGGACTATGCCATCATCACCGCTTCTTCTTTGCTCTTCTTCTAGATTAGCATATGGTAGTACTGTAAATCCAAACTGACTGCCCTTGCCCTCTTTGCTGTTGACCCAGACGTTGCCACCATGAGCATCGATAATCGATTTGACGATGTATAGTCCGAGTCCAGTACCGCCAACATTGTCTTTTGATCTGTGTGACCTGTAGAATTTGGTAAATAGTCCACCTACTACGTTGGCGGGCATTCCGGGGCCATGGTCGGTGACAGATGTTTCGACCATACCCTCTTTGTTTAGGCTGGCGGTGACTTTGATTTCGTGGCTGGCACCACTGTATTTGATGGCATTATCGATAAGGTTTACCAGTACTTCGTAGATGCTGATTTTGTCGATTCCGACAGTTGGGAGGTTGGGTTCTATCTCTGTGATAATTGTTTTGTTCTTGACCTTGGCCCTGAGGTCGATACTGTCGATAATTTCTTTGACAGTTTGTTCCCAGTTGGCTTCGCGCAGAGTAAGTCGGAATTCGTTTTCATCAATACGAGATACGTTTAGTATATTGGATACGACTGAGGTGAGGTTTTGCGATGTGGCGCTCATTTTGTGCATGAAGCCTCGATGTTCTTCGCTGAGGTTGGTGCCAATTTCTTCTTCGAAAAGCTCTATGTAGCCACGCAACATAGTTAGTGGCGTACGGAGTTCGTGGACGGCCATAGAGACATAATTTGACGCTTGATCCTGGATAGAATAGATGCTGGTTTTTTCGAATAGTATAATTGTGACTTCGTATTCGTTTGGGTCGTCCTTGCAAAAGTATGCGCCCAAATCAAAGCGTTCGGTATTGCCATTTGCAAGGTTCAGTTTGACGTTTTCCCATGAGCGAATATCGGTTGGTTTGGTGTCTTTGATGGCTGAGAGCCAGTTTTTGAGGGTGTCTTCGCTAGTGAACGACAGATTAAGGACGTCATTGATATCTTTGCCGATAATTTCGGTCGAGTCGAGCTCTAGGTATTGACAGATGATTTTGTTGACAAAGTTTATGATGCCGTCTTTGTTGATTGTGAGTATGGCTGCGGGTACGGTGTTGAGTATTTTGGCTTCGGTATCTTTGTGTTGGTTGGAGGCGGTGGTGCTGGCGGTGTTGTAGATTTCTGTGACAAGTGCGTATACCAAATCTTTGCCCACTTTGAGGTTGTCGATGTTTGGTGGGTCTGGTTCGGATGCGCTAGGGCTGATATGCCATACGGCTTGCCAGATAAGACCTAGTGGTTCGGTGGCAACGTTTAGAATTGTACAAATTGCAATTGTGGAGGTGCATAGGTACAGAATTGTTGCGACAATTAGGCTGGCTGGGACGTTTGCATCGAAGATGTTCAGAGTTACAAAGTAGGTTACTGCAGAAAGCAGTGCGCAGATTAGCAAGGTGGTAGCGATTAGTGTACCAATCGATTTTTTGAATTTGGCTAGGTGGTTCATGGTTGGTAGCTTACTCTGTCTGCGGATTCTATCATCGTGAACCAGCGTTGTCCCGGATTGAGGGCTATTTCTTTGCCTGCGCTATCCTGGAGTAGCCATTGCTCGCCTCTAGCGGATTTGGTCCAAGTACCCTCTGTGACTGTGCCGTCTTGGAAGACGTAGACTTTGCCAGAACCGATGGTGTCGTATTGAGTATGTACATTGTCAGGATGAATACGACGACCCATGATTGGTGCTATGACAACATCGGGTGCGATTTGTTGCTTGGTGTCGTTGTCTATGTGTTCGACGCCACCTTGTTTGCGTAGATATTTGTTACTGGTGGCATCGTATGTGAAATTGACATTGTATAAGGCCCTAG
>JAGQMT010000093.1 GCA_020428565.1 Candidatus Saccharimonadota bacterium
GGAGACGACCATGGATCCTACTAATAGGATGCTTGTACAAGTTAAGGTTGAGGATGCTGAGAAAGCGGATGCAATTTTTAATAAACTTATGGGCACAGAGGTTGAGTTGCGCAAGAATTTTATTCAGACTAATGCCAAGTTTGTGAAGGAGCTGGATGTATAATGAATGACGATAGAATGAAACCTGTTGACCCAAACAATCACTCAAAAACTATGGTGATTAGATCCGTAGAAGAAGAAATGGAGACAAGTTACCTTCAGTATTCTATGAGTGTTATCGTTGCAAGGGCGTTGCCTGACGTACGAGATGGTCTTAAGCCAGTGCATAGAAGAATATTGTACGTTATGGATAAATCTGGTTTGAGGTCAACCGGTAAGCATACAAAGAGTGCTCAGATAGTGGGTGAGGTGATGGGTAAGTACCATCCTCATGGTGATACTGCTATTTATGACTCTATGGTTCGCTTGGCGCAGCCGTTTAATACTCGTTATACATTAGTAGACGGACAGGGTAACTTTGGTTCTATGGACGGTGATCCAGCGGCTGCTTATAGGTATACAGAAGCGAGAATGACAAAGGCCTCCGAGGCGATGATCGAAGATATCGATAAAGACACGGTGCCTTTTCGTGATAACTTTGACGGCTCACAGCAGGAGCCAGAGGTCTTGCCGGCAAAATTGCCTAACTTGTTGTTAAATGGCCAGATGGGTATAGCTGTAGGTATGGCTACTAGCATACCTCCACACAATTTAGGGGAGCTTGTGGATGCTACTGTTGCCCAGATTGATAACCCAGATATTACTTTAGATGAAATGATGGAGTACATAAAAGGCCCTGATTTTCCAACGGGTGGTATTATTTATGGTCGAGACTCTATAAAAAAAGCGTTTGCTACTGGACGTGGTGGCGTCGTGATTCGTGGTGTAGCCAATATTGAAGAGGGCACAAAGGGCAAGCAGAGGATAGTTGTTACCGAGATACCTTATTCAGTGAATAAGGCTTCTTTGGTGGAGAAGATTGCCGAGCTTGTCAAAGATAAGAAGATCGTTGGCATATCGGATATTCGCGATGAGACGGCCAGGGGTGCGGTCAAGATAGTGATAGACCTCAAAAAAGATGCTTATCCAAAGAAACTGCTTAATCAGCTTTACAAAATGACCCCGTTACAATCGGCATTTCACTATAATATGCTCGCTCTCGTAGATGGTATTCAGCCTAGGATTTTGAGTCTTCAAGAAGTTATTGCAGAGTATATTAAACATCGTCAGGTCGTAGTACGACGTCGAACAGAATATGAACTGAGAAAAGCTAAAGATAGGGCCCATATATTAGAGGGGCTTAAGATAGCGCTCGATCACATTGACGAGGTTATTAAGACTATTCGTGCTAGTCAGACTAGTGAAGAAGCACAAGCTAATTTGATCGCTAAGTTTTCATTATCAGAGATACAGGCAAAGGCAATCTTGGCTATGCAACTTAGAACTTTAACTGGTTTGCAACGTCAAGAGATTGAGAATGAGCTAGCTACATTACTAGAACTAATTGGTAAGCTAGAGGCTATCTTGGCAGATGAGAAGCGGATCCTGAAGATCATCAAAGAAGAGCTACTAGAGATGAAGAAGCAGTTTGGTGATGATCGTCGTACTAAGGTGGTGCCTAATGAGTTGGGTAAGATGAGCGACGAAGATTTAGTTCCAGAGGAACAAGTTGTTGTAACTCTAACAGCGAATAATTACATCAAACGGAGCTCTATATCAGACTATAAGAAACAAGGTCGTGGTGGTAAGGGTCGTAGGGGTATGGCTACACGAGAAGAAGATGTGATTGAGCATGTTGTAAATACGTCTACTCATGATTATCTGTTGTTCTTTACTAGTAAAGGGCGTGTCTTTAGGCTTAAAGCATACGAAGTGCCATCGGTTGGCCTTAATGCTAAGGGCGTAGCAATTGTTAATCTACTGCAGTTGCAACCAGAAGAGGCGGTTAGCGCTGTAATCAATATGGACAAGACTACCGAGAGTGGTCATCTCATGATGTGTACTATTAGGGGTGTTGTGAAAAAAACACCGTTAGATAACTACAAAAATGTTCGTAGTAGTGGTTTGATTACGATTAATCTTGATGAGGGTGATGAGCTGAAGTGGATAAGAATTACCAATGGTGATAATGAGGTGACTATTTCAACCTCTCAAGGTCAGGCAATTCGTTTCCATGAGAAGGATGTACGATCTATGGGTCGAAGTGCCCGAGGCGTTAGGGGTATTCGGCTAAGAGCGGGTGATCAGGTGATTGGCATGGATATTGTAGAGAAAGATACTAGTATTTTCGTCATTAGTGAGTTTGGTTATGGAAAGCGAACAAAGATTGCCCAGTTTACGCCTCATGCTCGTGGAGGCGTGGGTATACGCTCGGCTATAGTTAATAAGAAGACTGGTAATCTTATCGGTGTCAAAGCATTGACCGAAAAGGCTAATGAGGTGATTATCATATCTAACCAAGGTCAGACGATACGATTGGGACTCAAGGATATACCTGAGTTAGGTAGGGCAACACAAGGTGTCAGAGTTATGAGGCTGAATGAAGGTGATACGGTGGCTAGTCTTGCTCTTGTAGACCAGAGTTTAGAGGAAGAGGATTCTGCTTCGGAAGAGGCTTCCTAGTATCGTAAATAGGCAACAGATTGCTTGTGATGTTATTAATGCAACATTTTTTACAAGCAATACTGTTGACTAATGCTGTGATGTTTAGTAGTATTGAACAAGCTACTTTTGGGCTTGCGAGGTAAAACCAAGCATAGATTTAAAAGTGGAGATATTTAAAAATTTGGATAGTGCAAATCAACGTCAATTGATTTGAATTGTTTTAAAAGTCAGTAAATTAATTTTTTTCGGAAATGTTAATATTCGACTGATGCTAAGACGAATTCTTTAATGACTATTTATTAGTTATTTTTTTGGAGAGTTTGATCCTGGCTCAGGATGAACGCTGGCGGCGTGCCTAATACATGCAAGTCGAGCG
>JAGQMT010000094.1 GCA_020428565.1 Candidatus Saccharimonadota bacterium
TTGAGGAGGCAGATAATCCTCGTCTGTATAGAATTGTAGAGAACCTGGCAATTACCGAAGGGATGCCCATGCCAGAAGTGTATATTATGCATGATGCGGCGCCTAATGCCTTTGCCACTGGTCGTGATCCCAATCATGCCGCTGTTTGTGCTACAACTGGACTGCTGGAACTCATGGATGATAGTGAGTTGCAGGGTGTGATGGCGCACGAGTTGGGGCATGTCAAAAATTATGATATTAGGGTTAGTATGATTGCCTTTGCTATGGTGGCTGTGATTGGTCTGCTGGCCGATATTTTGCTGAGGATGACTTTTTTTAGTGGTGATCGTGATCACAAAAGTCAGATTGGCCTTATTCTGGGAATTATTGGGGCGATTTTGGCGCCAATTGCTGCGACTTTAATCCAACTGGCAATTTCTAGGCAGAGAGAATATCTAGCCGATGCTACGGGCGTGATGTCTACTCGATATCCAGAGGGACTCGCTAGTGCTTTGGAGAAGATTGGTCAATATGGCTCAGCTTTGCAATCACGCCAAAATTCCAGTACTGCACATTTGTTTTTTGCCAATCCACTAAAGGGCAAGAGTATTGCCGCTTTGTTTAGTACTCATCCACCAATCAAGGATCGGGTAGCGCGTATTCGTGAAATGGGTGAGAAAGCATAATTCAACTAGCTCGAGGTAATTGGGGCAATATTATGGCTGAAAAAAAGCAAGTAAAAGATTCGGTAAAAGCAACCAAACCAAAGCTGACCAATCGGTCGGCTGGTACAAAGGCTACTAAGTCAAGCGTCGGAGTTGCATCAGAAAGTACCAATAGCAGAGTTCGTAAATTAACTTATAAGGACAAAAAGAAATCTGTCAAAGTAAATGAGCCAATTCCGAGTGCCTTTCGTCTGCTTCGGCTTAGCCTAGGGCATTTGTGGCGTGTGAAGGTGCAATTTGCGGGCATTATGGTTATCTATGGTCTGCTTTATATGTTGCTGGTTAAGGGGTTTGCTACAGGGTTTAATCTGTCAGAAGTCAAACAAACAGTGATGGATACAGGAGAAAGCACCGACGGTGCAACACTTGGACTAGCATTGGTCGTCTCTATGTTTAGTAGCATTGGGGCTGTGAGCAGTGAGTCGGCTGGGCTGTATCAGATGTTTCTGATTATCTTTATATCTCTGGTTATTATTTGGTCGCTACGGAGGACGTATGATGGTGTGTCCAAAATTACTGTCAAACAGGCATTTTATTCTAGTTCGTATCCTTTGGTCCAATATATATTGGTTGTAATAATTTTGTGCTTACAATTGTTACCAGCCCTCGCTGGTTTGTTGGTCTATAGTTTGGTGTCTAGCAACGGACTGGCGGTCGGTAATATAGAAAACGTATTTTGGTTGGTATTTTTGCTAATATTTTGTAGTTGGTCAATTTTTTTGATTAGCTCATCGTTGTTTGCTACATATATCGTTACCCTTAGTGATATGACGCCGTTGAAATCTTTGCGCACTGCTAAGCGATTGGTCAAGTTTCGACGTTTTGCAGTCATCCGCAAACTATTGTTCTTGCCATTATTTTTGTTTGTATTTGCTCTAGTGTCTTTTTTGCCTCTGGCGTTGTATGTTCCAGTCATAGCAGAGGTGCTGTTTGTAATATTTTCTATACTAATGGTTTTGATTGGGCATAGCTATGTTTATCATTTGTATAAAAAGTTGACAGAAAGTGGCAAAAACTTTGTCGGTCAATAGTGAACACGATGTGGTTGTCGCACGAGCTACAGAACTCAAGACTCTACTCAATAAATATTCCTACGAATACCATGTTTTGGATAGTCCGAGTGTATCGGATGCCATATACGATAGTCTCATTGCAGAGCTGAAGGCCATAGAGGCTAGTAACCCAAGCCTGATTAGTAGCGATAGCCCAACTCAGCGAGTTGGTTCGGCATTACTTGGTGGATTTGTGAAGGCCGAGCATTCCACTAGGATGTTGAGTCTTAATGATGTTTTTGATAAGTCTGAAGTCGAGGCATGGGTTGAGCGTATCAAGAAGCTTTTGCCAGATCGTGAGCATGAATTTGCGGCCGAAATCAAGATGGATGGTCTGGCTTGTGCGCTTATCTATCAAGATGGTCTGTTTGTTCAGGCTATCACTCGAGGTGATGGTTCGGTGGGCGAGGATGTGACGAGCAATGTGCGGACAATCGCCAGTGTACCACTGAGATTACGACCCGACGCCCAAAATCAGCAGTTTTTGGTTGGTCGTACCGAAGTGAGGGGTGAGATTATCATGCCAAAGGCTGATTTTGAAAAACTCAATCAGGCTAGGGAATCGCAAGGCTTGGAGTTGTTCAAAAATCCACGTAATCTTGCCGCTGGCACAATTAGGCAATTAGACCCAAATTTGGTGGTCGAAAGGCCTTTGCAGTTCAGAGGTTGGGATATGTTGCGTGATGACCCTGTAGAATTACCAACCTATGATTTTGTATATAAGGCCTTGCGTGATATTGGATTTATCGTTAATGCACAAAATGCTGTATTTAGCACCTTGGAGCAGGTCATGGAGTATGTTAATCATTGGGAACACGCAAGGGATGAATTGCCATTTAATACCGATGGTCTAGTAATCAAAATCAATGACCGTCAGCTGTATCGTGACCTTGGCGTGGTTGGCAAGAACCCAAGGGCCGCGGTTGCCTACAAATACCCCGCCGAGCAAGCGACGACTATCGTTAGGGATATCGTGATTAGTATTGGCCGTACGGGTGCGGCTACGCCTGTGGCGGTATTTGATCCAGTAACTGTCGCTGGGACGACTGTCAAACATGCTAGTTTACACAATGCCGATGAAATCAAACGTAAGGATATTCGGGTAGGCGATACGGTAGTAATTTACAAGGCTGGTGATATTATTCCTCAGGTCGAATCGGTAGTCATGGAACTGCGTCCAGACAATGCTAAAACATTTGTAATGTATAG
>JAGQMT010000095.1 GCA_020428565.1 Candidatus Saccharimonadota bacterium
TGGTGGTTCACGGTGAATAGGCGCCCGATTCTTAAAAGTACCCGCCTGACCGTCTATCGGTTCACCAACTACATCGAACATCCGACCCAAAGTTTCTTCTCCGACAGGCACAGTAATCGGCTCACCGCTGTCTGTTATAGCCGTACCACGCTCTAAGCCATCAGTCGTACCCAGCGCAATCGCCCGAACAGAAGTCTCACTAAGATGTTGCGCAACTTCAAATACAAGCTTTTTGTCCTTGAGCTCCACAGTCAAGGCATTGTAAATAGCTGGCAAATTACCATCTGCAAACTCAGCATCAATGACCACACCGACCACTTGGCTAATAACACCCGTTGATTGTTTAGTTTTTGTCGTCATTTATACCTCCTTCTATATTGTCCATGTCTTCGACTAAATCCACTTGGTCCTGCGAAATAATTTCTGGAAAAAAATCCACCGCCACCAAACTACCAACTTCTCCAGCACTAACCATTTCTGCATACCTATTACCATCAAAAGATTCTATACTCATTTCATTGCCTCCACTCCACCTGTTATTTCTGCTAATTCTTGTGTGATCTTTGCCTGACGGGCCGTATTAAACTCTAGTGTCAAATCATCAATAATCTCACTAGCGTTATCCGTGGCGTTCTTCATACTCATCATCCGCATTGACTGCTCCGATGCGATACTTTCGAGTAGCGATTGCCAGATCTGGACTTCTATCAGTCGCTCGGTAACGTTTTCGAGTACGTCTTCGACTGATGGCTCAAAGGTAAAGTTCGACACATCAGCCCTCGGCGAATCATCATCCGATTCATACTCCGCAGGCAATACCTTGATACTCTCAACCGTCTGCACAATACTCGAGCGATGCTCAGTATAAATCACCCTGACTTCGTCTACAGACTCCGTGGAATATTCCTCCAGAATCGTATTCAGAATCGGACGAACATCACTGGCAATTGGCTTATCGCCCAAATCATCGTAAACTGCCAAAATATCTATACCCTCGACTCGACGCAAGAATTGCGCACCACGATTACCAACAATAATCACTTTAGAAGCCACCTTAGCCTGCCTATTAACTGACAATTCTTTGGTCAATGTCTTGATAACATTACTATTATAGGCACCTGCAAGTCCACGATTGCTCGTGATAACCAAATACAAAATCGCTTGTACCTTCCGCTTGGCATAAAGGGGATGTTCATTGATTGTGGTCACCGAGCTAAGCTTGGATAGCATATCCAAAGCCGCCTTACGATAATCCCTACCTCTGTGTGCAGATTCTGTGGCCTTGCGCATTTTGCTGGCCGCCACTAACTCCATCGCCTTGGTGATTTGCTTAGTATTTTTGACGCTTCCGATACGTCGCTTCAATTGCTGAGTACTAGCCATGATAGACCCCCAAATCCAGTATCATGTATATTGTATTTAGTATCATGTATTTTTGTCCTCAGCAGTCTTTATCAGACCGTTAATCAGCTTACTAACTTCTACACTCAAACTCGCCAAATAAACAAACTTATCGCTCGACAAATACCCCAAATCCCTCGCGATAAGTGATTGATTCTGAACCTCTGTTAATGAACCTAATGCTATATGAAAATATGAACCGTCCATACTTGATACCTGATACATCCTACTCACTACTTAATCTAGTCTTTCTCCACAGGGTGGTAGCTTTCGGCAACGTGCTGAGCCAAGGCCAATATCGCCTCTCTGTCTTTTTCGTTTGGCTCATTACCAGCATCGATATTCTCCAGTAGTTTCTTGTGCTTGCTCTTGAACTCACGGAGCAGAGCGGCTTCGGCAGTTTTAATCTTATCAACGTCGACTTTATCAAAAGCACCCTCGGTGGAGGCAAGCAACATTACATACATCTGCCATGTAGCGTACGGACTAAACTGAGGCTGTTTAAGTAACTCTGTCAGACGCGTACCACGCTCGATACGTTGCTTAGTATCAGCATCCAGATCGGTCGAGAACTGACTAAAACTAGCCAACTCTCGGAACTGTGCCAAATCGACACGCAGTGACTTAGCAACAGACTTAACAGCCTTGGTTTGCGCTGATCCACCCACACGAGATACCGACAAACCGACAGACACAGCTGGGCGAATACCTTGGTGGAACAAATTAGTCTCCATAAATATCTGACCATCCGTGATACTAATAACATTAGTCGGAATATAAGCAGAGATATCACCAGCTTGCGTTTCGATAATTGGCAAAGCAGTCAGGCTACCTGCGCCCAAATCATCATTAAGCTTAGCCGCACGCTCTAGCAACCTAGAGTGCAGATAAAACACATCGCCCGGATAAGCTTCACGCCCCGGTGGTCTACGGAGCAACAGTGACATCTGGCGATACGCAGCCGCATGCTTAGATAAATCATCATAAATAATCAAAGCATGTTGAGAATTATCACGGAAATATTCACCCATGGCACAGCCAGTATACGGTGCTAAATACTGCAAAGGCGCAGAGTCGGCAGCCGAAGTTGCTACGACAATTGATTGCTCCATGACACCTTCTCGCTTAAGACGCTCGACCAATCTAGCAACCTTGCTCATCTTTTGACCAATAGCTACATAGATATTGATGACGCCTGTCTCTTGCTTGTGCTGGTTAATCATAGTATCAACAGCAATCGCTGTCTTGCCAGTTTGCCTATCGCCAATAATCAACTCTCTTTGACCACGCCCAATTGGCACCATCGAATCTATAGCAATCACGCCCGTCATCAATGGTTCGTGAACACTTTTCCTAGACAAGACATCAGGCGCAATACGCTCGGCAGGGAACTTTTGTTTGGCCTTGATTGGACCTTTACCGTCCAGTGGATTACCCAGCGGATCAACCACTCGGCCAATTAACTCAGGACCAACTGGCACCTCGACAACATTGCCCGTACGACGCACCTTGGCGCCAGCCTTGACCTTGACGTCTTCACCCAAAATC
>JAGQMT010000096.1 GCA_020428565.1 Candidatus Saccharimonadota bacterium
AACTTAACTTCATAAACATTACTTAATTGCGTAACCAGGAGGACTAACGTCGTGTCTATCAACAAAAAAGCTTTACGTTTCATGCTCCAAGAAGCCATGGTTTACAGAAAACGAGTTATATTTAGTATAGTAAACAGCTCGCTAACAGCCATAGTCGGTACTTTTATTGGACCGCTAATAATATCTAGATTTATAGATCAGCTACAAGCAAACGCTGATATATCACTTAATAGCTTGTGGCCACTTATATTCGCCTATTCACTGACTCAACTATACGGAGAGATGCTGGGCCACAGGCTCACTATCCTATCTGCATGGAGCTTCGAGATACAAGCGGCTCGCAACATCCATCATCACGTCTATAATCACCTGCTCAGTCAACCCATGAAATTTCATTCAGACAGATTTAGCGGATCCTTGGTGTCGCAAACAAACAAGCTCACGGGAGCCTTTGACCGCTTTTGGGATACAGTCATATTTCAAATCACTCCGAGTGCGACAGCCGTTGTGGCCACTATCAGTATCTTAGCCTTTGTATTTTGGCAATACGCACTATTCATAGCTATCGTAGCCATCATATTTCTAATAGCCTTAATGAGAGGATCTAGGCTAATGGCCCGGCTCAATCTAGAAGAATCGCGATCCAGCACCAAGATCACGGGTCGACTAGCAGATTCTATAACGAACATCACGGCTATCAAAAGCCATGGCCACGAAGCATACGAGATCCAACAATACTCAAAGTACACCAAGCATTGGCATAAAAAATCATCCGCTAGTATGTGGGGGTTTCTCAAGGTAAGTTCCGCTTATTCTGGATTAATCGTCATCCTAAATACTGGCGCGCTTTGCGCCGCGGTCATCGCCTCTAGCAATGGCGCTATCCCGATATCAGTCATTTATCTTTCGGTAACCTACACCCTGACCGTTGCCAGACAGCTCTGGGAGGTAAACTCCATCATTCGTAATTACCACCGTCTAATGGGCGACGCCTACGAGATGACCGAAATTTTACACATCGAACCGACAATCAAAGACATCGAACAACCAGAAGAGGTCAAATTTGCACGCGGTGGCATAGAATTTAGTAATGTCACCTTTAGTCATGAAGGCAAGGATATTCTATTTGACAAACTAAATATCAAAATTAAGCCAGGTGAAAAGATTGGCCTAGTCGGCCACAGTGGCAGCGGCAAGACGACCCTCACCAAACTATTATTGCGCTTCAATGATATCGACTCTGGCACAATCAAAATTGATGGTCAAGATATTACGCAAGTAGCCCAGTCCGCCCTACGACAACACATTGCTTACGTTCCCCAGGAACCAATTCTATTTCATCGCACCCTTAGTGAGAATATTGAGTATGGACAGCTTGACTCCACACCTCAGACAATCGAAGGTATTGCAAAATTAGCCAATGCCCATGAATTCATAGACAAGCTACCAGACAAGTATAAAACCCTAGTTGGAGAGCGAGGTGTAAAACTATCTGGTGGCCAGAGACAACGTATTGCCATAGCGAGAGCTATGCTCAAAAACGCGCCTATTCTACTGCTCGACGAAGCGACCAGTGCCCTAGACTCCGAAAGCGAAGAGCTTATTCAGGATGCGCTGTGGAAACTTATGGAAGGCAGAACCGCCATTGTCATCGCCCACCGACTCAGTACAATTCAAAAAATGGACAGAATTCTAGTCATGAATGATGGCAAAATAATAGAAGAGGGTACTCACAAAGAACTCATAAATAAAAAAGGTGCCTACGCAAACCTATGGCAAAAACAATCCGGCGGATTTATTGAAGCCAACTAGTAACAACCCCCGGTATTACACAGAGAAAAAATACAGGCAGTTTTATGTCTACCTGTATTTTTTGATCGTTAAGTGATAATACTACTACTTAACTTCGGGTTGCTCCGCATCAACTTCGCTCACGACTGCCGAACCTTCTAGGGCGGCATTGGCAGCTGCAATCTGATCTTTGGGCACCTCTACAGAAAATACCATAATATCAGCTTCACTCTTTACTTCTACATGATCGATCGGTGTAATATCGGCCACTGTTACTTTGTCGCCATCATTGACTAGCCTAGCGCCATCAATTACCAACTCTTCCGGTAGATTACCTGGTATCGCCTCCACTATTACAGTATCAAGATTTTGCAATACCAATAAACCGGATTTTGTAGCCGGCACCTCGCCATCTAGTCGAACGGGCACCTCGGCCTCGACCTTTTCGTTACGCTTTACAGCATGGAAGGCAATGTGTCGTATGGTATTCTTTGAAACGTTAACATCGACGTCTTTTATCATAGCGAGACGCTTCTTGCCATCTATATCCAGTTCGATTGGACTGTGTTTTCCAGCCTGCCTATAGACCTTGGTAATCGCCACATAATCAGCACTCACCGCTTGAGACTCTTTACCTTTTTCGTAAATATTTGCCGGTACACGACCTACTCGCAATAAAGTCTTTGCTACTTTGCCAAGTTCTTTTCGTTCGGTCAATTTCAGCGTGATTATATCGCCGCTCATGTTATATCCCCTCTAGTAAATTATTGTAAATACAATTATACCAGAAAAATTAGACTGATTCATGCTTTTGCGTTTATACTTATAGAACATGGGTTATTTTGAAAATCTAATACGTAGTGGCGGATTACTGGGGTTAGTTGCAGTTGGCTTTGTTATCTTTGCCGAAAGCGGTTTACTAATAGGTGTATTCCT
This sequence comes from Candidatus Saccharimonadota bacterium, assembly GCA_020428565.1. GTDB lineage: Bacteria > Patescibacteriota > Saccharimonadia > Saccharimonadales > JACDBH01 > JAGQMT01. The sequence continues at coordinate 2,728 of JAGQMT010000096.1, forward strand.
ACCTGGAGGAGATACTACGTTGTTGCTAGCTGGCTCATTCGCAGCCACAGGAAGAATCCCCTTAATCCCTCTACTGATAGTCATTGTCTTATCGGCCATCATTGGTGATAACATCGGCTACGAAATCGGTAAACGTACTGGCAAAAAAGTATTCAAAAAGAAAGAAAGCTTCTTGTTTGACCCAGAGCACC
>JAGQMT010000097.1 GCA_020428565.1 Candidatus Saccharimonadota bacterium
TGGTTTGATTAGACCTGTGAGTGGCAGATTAAGGAGATTAAACGGTATCAATGGTAGTGTGATTATTGATGATACTTACAATTCTAGCCCAGAAGCCGTCAAATCAGCGCTAGCGACATTGCGGTCGATTGATGCCCCACACAAGATAGCGGTATTAGGTAGTATGAATGAGCTTGGCACGATGTCTGAGGGTGCTCATAAAGAGATTGGCGATTTATGTACACCCGACTATTTGGATGTTTTGATTACTATTGGCGGAGATGCGAATAAGTTTTTGGCGACATCAGCCGAAGACAAGGGTTGTGTTGTCTACAAATTTGATAATCCATATGATGCTGGAGATTTACTAATGGCCAAGATCGAAAAAGACTCTGTCGTCTTGGCCAAAGGCTCTCAGAACGGCGTATTTGCCGAAGAGGCTATCAAAAAGGTTCTGCACGACCCAGAAGATGCTAATAAACTAGTTCGCCAATCAGAGACTTGGCTAAAGACCAAAGCTAAACAGTTCCCTAAAACGTAACCGCAGGGTTGTTTGCTGTGTGGCTGTTGTCAGGAGTTGGTTGATCATTTCGGTCTTGGTATACCCAGCTTGTCTAACTATTTTTGGAAAAAGGCTAGTAGTGGTCATGCCGGGCATGGTGTTGGTCTCTAGTACATGTAGTTGCTGATGACGATCAACCATCATGTCAGTTCTAGATAGCCCACTACAGTTAGCTAGGTTATGGATTTTTAGTGCAAGTTCTTGGGCGATAATTTGCAAATCTTCACCAATATGTTTGGGTGGGCATAACTCTTGTGTCTTGCCATTGTATTTGTTGTCATAATCAAACTCTAGTCCTTGTGGTGGGATAATTTCGACAATTGGCAGTGGTTCTTGATTGAGGATTCCGACAGTTATTTCTATGCCATCAATCAATGGTTCGTATAACATGCCTGTTGGGTAGTGGTTGACTAATAGATCGTAGGCTTTGTCTAGGTCGGCCGTGGTTGGAGTTCGGATGATTAACGTGTCGAGGCTACTGCCACCTTGGTCTGGTTTGAGGACAAAAGGCCTCTGGAGGTACTTGGCATGGTAGCTGGTGCTAGAATCATCTCGTAAATCCTTGGCCGTGATGATGACACCTTCGCTAGCAGGTAATTGGTTGGCCTGTAAAAGCTCTTTGTATTGCAATTTACGCCAACAAAGCACCGAGGCGACGCTACCACTGCCGACAAACTGTATACCCAAATCTTCGAGCTGTTTCTGCAAGATACCATCCTCACCACCTTCGCCGTGCAGGGCTGGGAAGACGACATCTATATCTTGCGTCAGGGTTGCTAAGTCAAATCCATCATCAGCTGGGTCTGCGAGCTTAACTTTATGACCAGCACCAAGTAGAGCATCATGAATAGCTTGACCAGACCGCAAAGATACGTCTCTCTCGTTTGATACGCCACCTGTCAACAGTAGTACGTTCATGCCGTTATTGTATGTTGAATTGCTTAGTGTGTACAGTAGATTGTATAATATTAGTATGGCAGACTTGTATAGCAAGGTTTATTTTGGCAACAAGATTATTGATGCCAATCAAGCAAGTTTGAGCATCGCTAGTTCGGCGGTTTTGTACGGATTGAGTGTTTATACAGTATTCCCAGTGTCTATCAATGACAAGGGTGAGGTAGTTGTCTTTCGACTTGAGGATCACTTCAAAAGGCTAACTGATTCCGCCAAAATTATTGGCATGGATAGATTTGGTGAGGAATGGCATCTGGACAGCTTCACTGATGCCGTACAGGAGTTAATACTGGCAAACGATATTCGTAGTAATGTATTTGTACGAGCGACGGTACATGTCGATAGTCAGATTGCCGGAACGAGATCACGTGGGCTGAGTACGGTTTTGAGTATGTTTATTTATTCAGCAGACTCGATATTGCCACGTAGTGGAGCTAGGCTCAAGACGAGTGTTTGGCGTCGTATACCAGATTACGCCATACCATCTAGGGCGAAGGTCAATGGTGCCTATGTCAACTCAGTACTCGCCAAACAGGACGCTATTGATAGCGGGTATGATGATTGTATATTTTTGGATGCTCAGGGACATGTGTGCGAATTAAGCGCAGCTAATGTATTTATGGTTCGAGATAATAAACTGATTACACCTGATGCTACCCATGATTTATTAGAGGGTATTAACAGACGAACTATTATTGAGATTGCTAGAGATTTAGACATAGAAGTTGTCGAAAGATCGATAGACCTCACCGAGCTGTATATAGCTGATGAAGTGTTTGCCTGTGGTACGTCGGCTTATCTGACACCTGTAGTAGAAATTGATGCTCGCACAATACCTAGCTCTGGCAAGATGACTAAACGGCTTGGCGCCATCCACAGTCGGGTTATCTCTGGCAACAGCCAAGAATATAAAAGATATATCACTATTGTTTCGTAATTTAAGCTAATTTACAGGTTTACTAGTTATCATAGATTCGTAATTTAATATAAGGGGTATTAATTTATGACCAGCAAAAAATTACAAGCTAGTATATCAGAGGGCGAAGTATTGCTCTTGCAACAAATATACGAAGACGGTGAAGACGATATAAATGATTTAGTCAAGCAATCTGGAATGTCAATTGGACGCGTGGTATCGCTTGTCGATAGTTTGAGGCGCAAAGGTTTATTGATTATTCACCATAATTATGTTGATACTTGGGTTAAGCTTAGCTCTAACGGCAAGCGTCTGATATCGACTACTTGGCCAGAATCTATGCCGTCGGCTGTATAGTGCTGTTTTGGTTTCATATCTGTTGATGTGATTGATGGTGGGTGTTTTTTGTGCTAGAGTAATGTGTAGCTATGAAAAAATTTAACCCTTCAGAAATAGAATCCAAATGGCAACAAATTTGGGACAAGAATC
>JAGQMT010000098.1 GCA_020428565.1 Candidatus Saccharimonadota bacterium
AACTTAAGCCTATAATGCTTATGCTATATAATATTCTTGCGTAATTGCAAGTCTCTTTGGTATATTAAGACTACCATGGAGGGAAATCTATAGTGAAAATAACAAAGACATTGAGGGTGGTGGCATTTCTATTAGTATTAGGGCTACCGTTTTTAGTTACGCCCCACGCCTACGCGCAGGCGACTGGTGGCAATATTTCTAATGTCGAAAACTTTATTAGAAACGTGATTCAGATCATCGCAGGACTTGCCGGTCTGATTGCGACCGGCTTTTTTGTAGCTGGTGGTTTTGGTTATATCACAAGCTCAGGCAACCCAGAAAATCTTGAGAAATCTAAGCGTACTCTAATCTATGCGGCAGTAGGTCTTGCCATTACCATCGGTGCTTTTGTTCTGAGCAATATCATTTCAGATGTAGCAGCTAAGGCGTTCGGAGGTTAAACCCGATGAGCCTCTCCGCCATGACGACACATCTGGCGGACATTTCCGCCGCTAACAACGTAATGCACGACTACATCGTGCCAACGATGTTAATGCTTGGTGGGCTCGCAACTATCGTATGTACGTTCTTCATAGTCATGTCTGGCTACCAGTACATGACTTCGAGAGGTGCTCCGGATAAATTAGAGCATGCTAAGCGTGTCTTAAAGAATGCCCTTATCGGCTTAGTAATTGTTCTAGCAGCTGGAACCCTAACAGCTGTACTGTCTAATGCCTACGGCAATACGAGTCCAACCGGGGTGGAAAATATACCAGCCCTAGAGACCATAGAGCAACCAGAGGAAGATCTTAGTATTGTTGATGTATTGATCAAAGCGATCATTGGCTTGTTTAAACACATTATTGAGTCAGCAGCCTCTCCGTTTCTGAAGGCATTAGATTACTTTACGCATGAGACACCATTAATGGCTCAAAACGCCAGCGTCTTTAAGTTGTGGCTTACAAGTGTGATTATTGCAGACGCCTTATTTGTGTTGGTAGTAGCCTTATTGGGTTTTCATGTTATGAGTGCAGCAAGTCTCGGTTTTGATGAGCTGGAACTGAAGCACCTGATACCACAGCTGGTGTTTACGTTTCTATTCATTAATACATCGATATTCTTTATTGATCTAGTAATAGCTCTTAGTAATGTTCTGATCAAAGCGATAGAAGCCGCGTTTTCTTCAATTAGTGTCTGGGATGTACTCGGCAAGGTGGCGGATGGTGCTGGCAGTATGGGTCTAGTCGCTCTGATTATAATGGTGGGTTTCATAATCTTGTCAGTCTTATTGCTGGTGTACTACGTTATGCGACTGGTAGCACTTTACATTGGAGCAGTACTTGCTCCACTAGTTGGACTGCTAGCGATTCTTCCGGGATTTAAGGATTTTGCAATTACAGCGGCAAAGACATACCTCACCACCATTTTTGTTTTGTTTGTACATGTGATCATTTTGCAACTTGCTGCTTCATTATTTGGGAGTATTGCGACAGACGAAGCTCCAAATGCTTTGATGGCCGTAATTGTAGGCATCGCCACCTTACTTGCACTTCTGAAGACCCAAGGCATGATGATGCAGATGACTTATGTAGCAGCTGGACCACGCGCACTACGTAAGCTTGGGGGGCAATTCATGAATGGGGTGAGCTACACGGCTGACAAGATTAAGACCGTAAGAACAGTAAACGTTAAGCCAGCTGCTAGTGACCTTAAAGGAGGAACAAAGTGAAGACCACAGTCGTACCAGCCCAAGTAACTACCGTAGAAGACAAGATTGCAGGTAATCTCACTTTCAGTCAGCTCTTGCTTCTTACTACTCCTGTCTTTCTAACGGGAGCAATCTTCGCATTCTTACCACCCTTCATGAACTTGCGTGGTTATAAGTTTACTATTTGCGTCGTGATAACTGTTGCCTGCATGAGCTTAGCAATTAGGATCAAAGGTCGCATCGCCTTATCTTGGATTGCCGTTCTGGGTAAATATAACTTGAGACCGCGTCACTATATTTACGACAAAAACAGCACTTACTTACAAGAGGATGCCAAGGAAGAAGTTCGGCGAACAGAAGAAAAAGTCAGTGCTAAAGAATCCAGGGTGCACGAGCCGATAGAAATACCTATGAATAAATTAGTCTGGGCTGAAGAAGTAGCGTCTGATCCACGGGCAAAATTAGAGTTTAAAACCACTAAGAAAGGAGATCTCCGTGTCTATATTCAAGAAGTCAAATAACAAGACAAGCTCTCGACTGCAAATAGATATTAAGGGTGTACGCGATGGAATACTCATACTGCCAGGCAATCAGTATCGAGCCGTATTGGAGCTGTCATCAATAAACTTTGAGCTAAAAAGCGAAGCTGAACAAGATGCCTTGATCGAAACTTATCAGAGTTTTCTGAACTCACTATCTACACCACTTCAGATTATTGTCCGGGTTCGTGAAATGGACATGGATAAGTACCTAGATGATTTCAAAAAGAAACGTGATAGTGAAAAAGAAAAAGTCTATAAAGATGAAATAACAAACTATACCGAGTTTGTGTCCAAGCTCATTACCAAGAACAAAATTTTATCTCGACGCTTCTATGTGGTTGTTCCTCTAACCTCTCGAGATAAAAACTTTGACATCATCAAGGAACAACTTTCTTTGACTATTGATATTGTTGCCAAAGGATTGTCCCGACTCGGCATGCAAGCTGATATTTTATCGAGCCTAGAAGTATTAGATCTTTTCTATAGCTTCTACTCACCTGAACTTGCAAAACAACAGCCACTAAAAGATCAGACGCTCAAGCTACTGACGGAGAGTTACATATGAGATTACCAACCATAGATATTAATAAAATCGCCAAACCAGGCAGCACTCTAGCTGAGTGGCAGAAAAAGCGTGAAGAAAAGC
>JAGQMT010000099.1 GCA_020428565.1 Candidatus Saccharimonadota bacterium
CATGTCTAAGATTTGGGGAGGTTGACATACAAATTTTTCATCTTTATGCTCACTGTAGTCCTTTGTGCATTTCCAATATATTGGGAGGTCAAAATTCAATTTATCAACGCCAAGGCAACGGCAATGACACGTCTGGTAGTAGGCAATAATGATGTCTACGCTCGTTGTCAAAGAGATGTCGCCGATATGTTCCAGATGAACAATATGTCATATGCGGGCTGGGTAGAGTATAGTAGCCCCACAAAATCAAACCTTACACCATGGACATGCAGCCAATTCCGCTCTTGGGTCACATCAGACAAGAAGCACGCTACCGACCATCAAATCAGGTCATTCCATATAGTACTTCACGAGGCAGTCCATCTCACCGGCGAATATAACGAAGCTATGGCCGAATACAAGGCGTCTAAGATCTTTCAAGATATAGCAATATCAATGGGTGTCAGTCCGACCGAAGCTTTGCGTATGTATACATTTCACAGAGAGCGAATCAATCCAAACATGCCCATGCAGTACCGCGTAGATTTCGAAGAAAAAGAACGCGAAGAGCAAGAGGCCAAAGAAGCAGAAGAAGCCAAGGCAAGAGAACAAGCAGAAGAGCAAAACGACACTACCGAAACACCGGAGCAACAACCAGCTCAATAGCCACAGCCTATAAAACAGGTGGTCAAACGAAGGTTTTTCTGTTATGATAGTACTCGTTGTCAATGATAAGCCGCGATAGCTCAGTGGTAGAGCACTTCCTTCCATGGTAAGGAAGGGGTCTCGGGTTCAAGTCCCGATCGTGGCTCCAATATGTTTGGCATTGAAGTTGCGCACAGGTATGTTGTGACTCCGAGAGTATGCTTCCAAAACTTCTTTTATACCCTCGTCTGTGGTGTGGCGTTTGTGGGTGTCTAGGTGGTCGGGCATTTTGCCTACAATGGCGACAAACTTTTCAATTTGTCATTTTAGTTCGGCTTCCACATCTACGACTTCTTTCAGCTCAAAATGTAAGCCAATAGATAAATCAAGGTATTTTGTTAAATCTTTGGCCTTATCAGCTGCAATAGCATTAACTATAACCGAAGTGCTGGTAACAATGCCTTTTTCGTGGGCTTCAACTATGCCTTCGTTTATGCTATGGCTGTAACCAAAGTCATCAGCGTTTATGATGAGAAATCGCGCCATAATTATTATATTTCCAGTTCTTGTACGATAAACGGAAAAGCGGGTATATATTTATCTGGATTACTCTCTAAATCTTGCTTCATTTCAACGACATCAACCCATGCCAATTCGTCTACTTCCTCAACTTGCCTAGTGAAATCGGTGATTTCACGATCAACAACGCCAGAATACCACTGCGTAAATGCTTTTCTTGGGTGGTCGGTGTACAATTTCCTAGTTTTGGTAAACTCTACGCCAGTTAGCCCAATTTCTTCCTCTGCCTCTTTGTTTATATTACTGTCATAGGTCTCGTCCCCTTCAATAGTTCCTGCGACAGCAGGACCCCATTTACATGGGTCTTTGTCCTTTGTCGTCGCGCGCTTGGCGAGCAACGCTTGTCCCTGCGAATTAGTAAGCCAAAGAGCAGATACACGATAAATGTCAGCTGTGTAGTCAATTTCAGAGCGTTCTTTTACTCCGATTAACTCGTCTTTTATGTTTACGATTTGGATTTTCACTATCGTTCACTCTCCTTGAATAACGTGTAATCAACTATTGTTAAACCACCATCAACTGTAACGGTCGTGCCATTTACAAAACCAGACTGATCAGACAGCAGAAATCTAGCAACATTGGCTATTTCCTCAGGCTTTGCATTACGCTTGAGCGGTGTTAGCTCCTTGCTCTCGTCTGGCATAGTATCGGCGGTCATTTCGGTTTCTACCCAGCCAGGAGCAATTGCATTTACCCGAATACCACGATAACCAAGAATAGCGGCGAGTGATTTTGTAACACTAATCAAAGCAGCTTTACTCGCAGCATATGCAACAGTATCAAAAGCGGCAACAAAACCGTCCACGCTGGCAATATTGACTATCGTACCACCATCTTTTAGATTATGACGCAAACCATGTACTAATTTTACTGGTGCAGTTAAATTAACGGCCAATGTTTCATCCCACTCGTCAAAATTGAGTTCGTCCCATTTTGTTAGGTAAACAATGCCAGCATTGTTTACGATGCCGTCTAGTTTTACATCTTTTAGCTGTTCTACTGCTTGCTGAATTTGTTCACTATCTGCCAAATTTGCTTGCAGTACAGTAATCTTGTCACCGTATTTTTCAGTAAGCACAGTGGCTTGCTCCGCACTGTCTTTGTAGACCAAATAAACCTTATGACCTTCCTCTAAAAGCTTCTCAGTAATTGCACGACCGATGCCACGGGTTCCGCCAGTCACTAATATAGTTTTCATTAACTTAAATTATAACAGATTTTCTTACACTACATAAAAGACGTCAAATATGTAAACATACATCACTGCAAGAAAATCATTAAACAAACCAGAAAGGCACACAAACACATTAAATAGTCTGATTTTTTAGCTGTTTGGTGTTGCATTATCTATTGCTATCTGTTAGTATTGTATGAGTTATGGCAAAAAAAGGCGACAAACGAAAGATTGTAGGGTTAGTTTCTGAACTAACCGGACATCGCTCGTATTACACGACAAAGAATACGATGAACACTCCAGATAAGCTCAGGCTTCGCAAGTACGATCCTGTGGCTCGTCAACATGCTTGGTACGAAGAAACCAAGAAAAACCTCGGTAGAAACACCGTCAATAAGAAATAATCATAGTAATC
>JAGQMT010000009.1 GCA_020428565.1 Candidatus Saccharimonadota bacterium
GATGAGGGTAAGAAGTATTTTAGATTTATAGAATTCGATGAGAATGAAACTTTAATAACGGAGATACGCAAGCATCCGGCAGGTATGTATATCATTATGCTAACTGGTGCGCTAGTGGCTCTTGCTTTGTTTACTATTGGTATATTTGGTGCAGTAGTAGATATGGTTGATATTTTTGGTGATGAGCTTAATGGCCTCAGACCGTTTTTGGTATCGATTAGCTTAGTCATGATATTCGGTACTGCGGTGGCTGTCTATATTGCGATCTTTCTTTATAAAAGCAACGTTATTTATTTGACTAACGAAAAAATTGCCCAGGTTGTTTACCTGAGTTTGTTTAATCGTAAGATTTCTCAATTATCGATAGGTGATGTGCAGGATGTAACGGTGATGCAAAAAGGCGTTCTGGCTCACTATTTTAACTTTGGTACACTGATTATAGAGACGGCTGGTGAACAGGAAAATTATCGGTTTAGTTATGTACCAGACCCGTATCAAGCTTCCAAGTTAATCGTTGGTGCGCACGAACGTAATTTGGTATTGCACGGCAATTAATACCCGCTTCTTCGAGATGAGAGTGGGTTGCCGTGGATTTGATAGCGGTCGCTAGTATGAGCTGAGGCCTTGTCCTTGTGTTTATTCTTCTCTATTCTTCTCTATTCTTCTGTAAAGGGGTTGTTCCTAGACGCGTCTATAGTGGCTTGAATATTTGGGTTTCTGTCGACTAAATCATCTAGCTTATCGACAATCACTTTATTTATTTTTGGTGTTTTTGTCGACTGTGTCTGCTGTGTGTCTGGTTCTGTGGTGGCTAACTGGCTACTCAACATAATAAAATAGGCGTATACGGTTGCGACGATGATAAAGAACAGGATTAGGCCGTATCTTTTTAATGTGTGAATGACTTTATTGAGAGATATTGATGATTTGTTCATGATTATGGCTTTACATAGGTGTTAATGTTAATAGTAAAATTATGCATGTTGGCGGCTTTGCTGTTTCTTGAAATGCTAATATTGGTCACTTGGGCGGTGCGTCGACTGCTTTCTAGCTGGGCGATATAGTTGATTATTTGGCTGTAAGTAACAGGCACGTCGGCGTGGCTGGTGACTGTTATCGGTAGGACGTATACGCCTTTTAGGTCGGTTAATTCGGTGAGCTGTGTTGTATTTGGGTCTACTTTGGTCTTGGCATTCTTTTTGGTTGCTTCTCCTAGAGCGGAGCGCGGAAAATCGATTGAACCTAGGGTTATACCACTAGCTTCTGCCATTAATGACAGCTCGGATATGGTGTTGGCTTGATCTTTGTCTTGGGGTACTAGTGACGCTGCAATATCTTTGTATTTGGAATATTCTTTGATATTTTTGATTGCTTGCTTTAGATCTTGCTCTTCTTGACCTATGACATCTTTGGCGGTCTTGGCTTCTAGCAGTGTGTCACCTTCTGTCTTGAGTATTTTGATACCATTCGTAGCTATGAATATGAATACGCCTATCATTATGACGATACAGGCACTGAGTAACAGGAATATTTTTTTACTATTCATCAGTTGCCTCACCTCTGTTAATTAGTAGGAACGGGTTGTCTTTGATGAATGTGGCTTTGATAGATGCTTCGCATGGGTATGGATTTGATGAGGTGACCTGTATCTGACAGTTTATCTGGTTGGCGTCGGCCGTTTCAAACAATAAGTTATCTGATGATTGAATGTTGGTGAGAGCTTGGGATGCTACATGGTAATCCATCGCGCCTATGTCAAGATTTATGCTACTTTGACTGTCTCTGATTAGGCTAAGAGAGTTTAGGGATGCGCCTTGGGGCATGAGCGATCCAATGTGGGGTATTAGTTCCGAAAACACTAATTCTTTAGATAATATATCATCAATTAAAGCAATACTGCCATTGATTTCAGAGACTGTTACGAGGGTGTCTTCTTGATTTTGCTCAACGAGCATTTGTTTGACTCGCTCGGTTTCTTTATTGTTGGCTCTGATGTCATTCTTGATATAGAATAAACAGCCACCTATGATAACTATCAATAATAACGTTGACATTGTTACCATGCTAAGCCATTTAATAATTAGCGTATTGATTCTTGCAAATTTTATTGCCGTTTTTTCTTGCTTGGGGATGAGATTGATCATTTCCAGATATCCTTTGGACTGACAATAGCTGAGCCGGCTGCAGTAACGTATAGTGACTTTTCTTCTTCTGGCGGTATCTGTATATTGTTAGTGTCAAAACTACCCCAAAAATCACATAACCTAGTGGCTATACGAATATTATCGGTGAGGTAGTCAACGAGACCGGGCATGTTGGAGCCACCGCCCATAGTGATTATTTGGTCGATACTGGCCTTGTGGTTGGTTTTTTCGGCGTAGTACCTAACAACCCGTCGTATCTCTTTGGTTAGAGAGTCTAGTTGTGGCTTGAGGGCTTCTCTTATCTCGGACTGGAATCTGCTGACACCTAATCCGTATTTGGTTTTGATTTCATCGGCTTCGTCCTTGGATACTTGTAGGCGCTCGGCTATTTTTTGCGAAAAGTCATCGCCCCCTCCGGGAATTGTACTATTGACGACTGAATTGTTGTCAAATACGGTGACATCAACAGACAGAGAGCCTAGGTCGATAAGTATTGTTGGTATGCCGTTACTGTTTTCGGTCTTGGATATTAGTCGACTAGCTGCTAGCGTCGTGGTCTCGATAGCACATAGTTCTAGGCCGATTATTTTAAAGAAATCTACATACGAATCGATAATTTTTTTGGGAACGCCTACGATTAGAATGTCTATTGATTCTTTGCTGTTTTTGACGATGGAGTATTCCAAGTAGAGGTCGTCTAATGGGATGGGTATGTACTGGGCTGCTTCTAGGGTAATAGCTTCCTCAAGCTCTTTTTTGCTGAGGTTGGCAGGTTGATTGATGACTCTAGAATAGGCTTTTGCAGAGGCTACTGTGGCGATGACTCGACGAGTGTTGATCTGGCCGATGATGTGGTTATTGAATAGTTCAGAGACGGCTTTGGCTAGTTTTTTGTGATCTTTGATTGCGCCATCGTCAAATACGCTGTTATCGAAGTTGGTGAATCCGTAACCAAGTACCTTGGTTCGAGACTTGCTAGCGTCTAGTTGGATGGCTTTGATCGTGTTAAAGCCAATATCTAGCCCAAAGACGGGTCGATCTTTATAAAACAAGGGCTGTATACTGGATTTCATCACAAAAACTTAGATACTTCATTCTCTTATGTAACTATCTAAATTATAGCAAATCGCTTATGTTTATAATAGGCATAATGAGACCTTTAGTAATCATATTGATAACTTCTGATTGTCCAAGTGGTTGTACCTGATGATAGATTAGTGCCAAAAGTGATATTGCCAGCTCCAGACATATCTACTTTTTGACCCATTGCTGAGCCGATAAGACCACTGCCAGAGATTTTGATTGTTGACCAGTATGCTTGGAAAGCTGATCCTGGGTATTGTCCACCTCCGTCAACAGTGACGTTTTGCATGTCCTGAGATAGCTTGAGGTCGTTGCCAGTGCAAGATGGGTGACAGTTATTGTAGCTACGGAAGCTGATCAATCGTAGGGCTGTACCACTGCTGTTGGCTAGTATTTTGCCACCGCCACCAGCGTTAATAGTGCCGTCTACGACGATAGTGGGAACGGTGTTTCCTAGGGATTCGGCTATACGAATTGTAGCCGCTCCACCTATAGTTAGGTTACCAGTGATATAGACGTCACCCGTGATCGTCAGGTCGCAGGAGCTCGTTAAATCGACATTACCAGTTAGCTGTAGATTTGCTGGCCAGGTCCTAGTGAAATTGGTGCCAGATTGCCACTGACTACAGTTGTAGTTGATATTGGACATAGTGCCGACAGTCGTCATTTTGTTGATATGCGCGCTACGATCGTAGGTGGGCATTTCGGTTGGAGATGCGACACAGCCTGGAATGAGGCCGTCGCCCCCAGTTGAGCCAGCTCTGATTTGCGGTAGGCTAGTATTCCACTGCGATTCTGGAAATTTGGCTTGAGTTTGACCCGTGGCACAAGTTGAGCCGATAATCAAAGTCGAGCCCCAGTTTGGTATGGTGATAGGTTGGGTTGTGCAGAGAGAAGGGTAGGATGGGCCGGGATTGGTAGTGTTGGGGCAGGCGTAATTGGCTACGGTGAGATTGACCGGGTTTGTATCCGAGCCAATTGATGCGGCGCCACTCATGGTTATTCGTCCATTGACATGAACGTCGGAGTTATTTATACGTGCGCTACCGCCTAGGCTCAGACCGCCGACGCCAGCATAGACCGATGGTATTGAGCTGGCCGTACCTACAAGGCTGACTTTGATCTTTCTTTCGCTTTCTAAGTTGCCATTGCTTCTAAATACCCTACCAGTTGAGGTGAGGATTTTTTCGTTACCAGTGCCACTAGAGACTTCTGTGGTATAGGTTCCACGACTTTTGTTATCGTAGTTAAAGAACTCTACTTCGTCTTCGTAGCCACTGAAGTCGTTATCTATATTTAATTCATAAAGACTTCGTTCGATTCCGGCTTCGGCTGTGAGAAAAGCGTTGGTTCTGTAGAGTTTTTCGTTGGTAGTCCTGAGCTGTCTTGTGCTGGTGTCGGCGAGTGATATGCCTACAAAGGTTAATAGTAGACCTACTATTAGAGCGGTTATAAAGATAGTGCCCCTATCATTTACAGATAGGTTTTGTTGAGTGCGGTAGTATGTTGGTAGGTGTTTCTGTAATAATTTATTCATTTCTAAATACCATCCTTGTAGTATATTCAGCGCTAATATTGTGGTTGTATTTGGTCTTGCTGAGCTCGAGCGTGGCCTCTACGGACCTAGCTTGTTCTGGTAATACTTCGTTATTCATGCCATCAAAGTATTTTAACTCGAACCCGTCAATTCCTTCGGCGAGCTTGACATCTTTGGGACAGGTTGATGAGTTTGCTGATTCTGGACAGGTGGTGGCGACCCGATTGTTAGCAACTTGGTTGGCAATGGTTCGTTTGTACAAATTATTATCCTGAACAAAGAATATGATATTGTTTTTGGCTGTTATGTATCGATTAGGGTCCTCAAACTGTATGTTGCCGTCTAGATCTTCGACCGCCTTGGCGATGATCAAGGTGTCATCACTGGATTCCCAGCCCATGCCCTCTATCGCGGAACTAGGGGAGTAGGGGTCGGCTATCGAATTCATGGACAGTACATTTGAGGATAACTTGACATCTTTGGATATAGTGTCAAGTGTGAGTTGGGCTTCTCTGAGTAAATCAATTTTGGCCTGTCTAATGCTGTTGTCTCTGATTGATATGGCCAAGAAGTTCATAATGCCGATAAATAGTAGTGAAGATATGGATACTGCTATCAGTAGTTCTAGGATTGTGAATCCGTTGTTGTTGGTTTTCATTGTGCGATACCCAGTATGCCTATATATGAACTTTGATTAATAGTTTGGGCTTTACTGCCAGTGCCATAGGTGATGGTTAGGTCTACGCGCTTGAGTCCTGGTTCTGGTTCGGATACTTGGATGATTCCAGATTTAGGTTGAGGCAGACTATCTGGTAGCTCGCTGGTGAAATCTATTGGATTATCTGTGTCTAGGTTGCTGTACTGTAAATTACGGAGTGATTCTATTTTTGCTTCTCCTGCTCGGTTGGCGGTCTCTATGTGGCTACTTTTTTGCTGAGTAGCACCAATGACTACATACAGTTTGATTATGCCTGTAATCATCACACTAAACATTGCCATGGTCACAATGAGTTCGACAAACGTGAACCCAGATTGATGTTGCTTTGACTTCTGCAGGTTTAACATGCTTATGTTTAGCATAACAAAAACCGACTGTTAGGTACAGTCGGTTTTTGGCTTTTAGTCAACGCTAATCTACGGAGATTAGGGATTCTCTGGGTCTTCAGCTCCGCTGTCTTGGTTGGTGCTATTTAATGTATAGACACCGTTCTCTGCATCTTTGTCGCTGTCGTTTTCTAGGCTAGCAGTTAACGTGTATGACTGCTGATTAGCGCTAGGTGTATATGTGTAAGCGTCGCTCCTTGGACCAGTTGTCTCATCTCCTGAAGGTGCTGGCTCTAGGTCGCTCAACGCCGCTGGATATTCGTCGTGATCACCGAAGTAAGTCTCGAGCTTTGTTTGTAGGTTCTTCAGTTCGTTCTTACGATCTGAGTCACGTGCACGGGCCTGTGCGCTAAATAGATTTGGCAATGTTAGGGCGATTAGGATACCGATGATAACGATAACGACTAATAGCTCGATTATTGTAAAACCTTTTTGATTTAATTTCTGCATTTTGTACCACTCCTTTAGAATGCTTTTTTAATAATACCCTAAATTTATAACGCTTATGAATGATTGTCAATAACTTTCTTTATTTTTTTGATAAGTTTTACACAGATCCCTGGATTGACAAGATAGGACCGAGGACACTGAGAACAATAAATCCTACAATTCCACCGAGGCCGACAATCAACACTGGCTCAATGATTGATGCGATACCACTGGTGATTTGGGTGACTTCTTCTTCGTAGAATTCGGCTACTTTGTCTAAGACCTCGCCAAGTTTACCGGTTTCTTCACCAACGGCAGTCATCTGGACGATAATAGCAGGTAGTACTTTGCTCTGGTCGAGAGCTTCGGTAATTGTTGCGCCATCTTTGATTTTCCTGATGCTTAACTGGAGGCCTTTTTGGATAACGAGGTTATTTAGTGATTTGCAGGTGATGTCGAGCGCTTCTATAACCGTTACGCCAGCCGAGACGAGAGAGCTAAAAGTGCGAGCAAAACGAGCTACGTTGACTTTGAGGATAATATCACCAAAGATAGGTATCTTGAGGAATAGCTGATGAAATCTGTATCTTCCGGCTTCGGTAGAAGTGATTTTCTTGAATAAAACCACAGCACCAATAATGATACCTAGAGCAACGTACCAGAGTTGTGTCAGGAAATCACTGAGGCCGAGTATGATTTTGGTTTGGAATGGTAGTTCGGCACCAGCTTCTTTGAGGATATTGGCTAGGTTGGGGATAACTCCGACCATCAAGAAACCAACTGCACCAACAGCTACTAAAGATACGACAACTGGGTATATCATGGCACTCTTAAACTTGCCCTTTATTTCGGAATCTTTTTCTACTTGGGTCGCTAGGCGGTTCATAATACTATCCAAGATACCGCCAGCTTCACCGGCTCTAACCATGTTGACGTAGACCTTACTAAAAATCTTTGGATGTTTTTCGAGTGAATCAGATAGCGATGCACCGCCTTCGACTTCGCTGACGACTTTTCTGAGCGCCTCCTTGAGGGCTGGTGACTCGGTTTGTTCTTGCAAGGTGGTGAGTGCGCGCATCATCGGCACTCCAGCGCTGACCATGGTGCTAAACTGTCTGGTGAATATTACGAGTGCTTTGGGCTTCACCTTTTTACTGCCCGGCAGTTTGATTTCCATTGAAGCCCCGGTTTTTTTGTTGCTTCTGACAGATTGTGGCACGAGTCCTCGTTTGGTGATTGTCTGTATGGCCATTTCTCTGGAGTCGGCTTCGATAGCTCCTTTGGTGATGTTGCCTGATTCGTCTTTGGCTAGATATGTAAATTCCATAATATTTATTCTTCGCTCGTGGCTGTTACTCGTAGGATCTCTTCTATGGTAGTTTGACCGCGCAGGGCTTTGATAAATCCATCTAGTTGCATTGTGACCATGCCTTCTCTGATAGCCTCTTGATTGATAGCTTCGGATGTGGCGTTAGCTACGATGAGTTTTTGGATTGGCTCAGAATTACGGAGGACTTCGTATATGCCTATTCTACCTTTGTAGCCAGTGTGGTTACAGGCCTCACAGCCTTTGTCCGAGTGCTTCCATAGTCGATTGATGCTACTGGCACTAGTACTGAGTTCGTCACTTGGTTGTTTGCCTTGATTGGACTTGCCGATGCCACCTTCTAGGGCACTTATTTCTAGGGCGTGTATTTTTTTGAAACTATCACTCGTTGTGAGGGCGAAGGTGTCTTTGATTTGGTTGATCTCTTCTTTGGTTGGAGTTTCGAATTTACGGCATTCTAGACAGAGTCGTCGGAGTAATCTCTGACCGACAACCACTCTCACAGTACTAGCGATGAGGAAAGGCTCGATGCCCATGTCTAGTAATCTTGGAAGGGTGGTAGCTGCGTTATTGGTGTGCAGGGTCGAGAAAACTAGGTGGCCTGTGAGGGCAGCTTGGACGCCTAAACTAGCGGTTTCGCCGTCACGGATTTCGCCTACCATAATAACATTTGGATCTTGACGTAGTAAGGCGCGTAAGCCATTGACAAACGTCATGCCAGCTACAGGGTTGACCTGTGTTTGGTTGGCGCCTGGGATTTTGTATTCTACAGGGTCTTCAACCGTAGAGATATTGACTCCGGGATTATTGATCATAGATAACACACTAAACAAACTGGTGCTTTTGCCTGATCCTGTGGGTCCTGTGACTAGTATCATGCCGTGTGGCTGTAGGATGGCGTGGTTGATGTCTTCTAGCGACCGACCCCAGTAGCCTAGCTCCTCTAGGCTCAGAGCTTTGTTGGTTTCGTTGAGGATACGCATGACTATCTTCTCGCCGTCGACGATAGGTAATGTAGACACACGAAGGGCGTACATTTGCCCATTAGAAGATATTTTGAATCTGCCATCTTGTGGTGCTCGTCGTTCATCAATCTTGAGGTTACTGAGGATTTTGATACGTGATACCAACGGTAGAATTACCTTCTTCGGTAGTTTGTTAGTTTCTTTGAGAACGCCATCTATGCGGTATCTGACAGAAACATAGCTTTCTCTAGGTTCTATATGGATATCGCTTGCGCCAGATTTGACAGCGTACTCTATGATTAAGTTGACTGTTTGGGCGAT